>NZ_CDRSTZ010000019.1:0-34024 GCF_977052095.1 Senegalimassilia sp. | reverse complement strand
CGGCAATCTGACAAGCCTTCGCTTTCGTTATCACCAGGTGTTCACGAATAAAGCGAACCGCGCCGCATGCATCCGCGCCCGCGGCGCGCACGGCCGCACCCGGCGGCGCCGTCAACCTCAGCAGGGCTGCGAGGCGTCAAGCGTGTCGATGTAGTAGATGAAGATGTCCTCGTAGCCGCCCAGGCCGTTGATGAAACCGCCCGGGATCTTGCCCACCTTCGTGAAGCCGATGGACTCGTAGAGGTGCTGCGCGCTAGCGTTAGAGGCCACCACGGCGTTGAACTGCAGGCCGCGGAAACCCTTCTTGCCGCACGTTTCGATGCAGTTCTCCACCAGCTTGCGGCCAAGGCCAAGCCCGCGCGAGGCGCTGGCCACGGCGAAGCTGGCGTTGGCGATGTGCGCGCAGCGCCCGATGCTGTTCGGGCGCAGGATGTACATGCCGAAGATGATGCCGTTCACGTCGGCCACCATCGTGGCGGTTTGCGCGGAGAAAAACTCGTCGGCATTTTGCTCCGTCAGAGGTGTGACCTGCGGGAACGCATCGCCCGCTTCCACAACCTCGTTCCAAATGCGCACCATGGCCTTGATGTCGTCGGCCTGATACGGACGAATCTGCAACTCCATAGCTTCCCCTTTCTCCAAGCGCCCATCCCCTACGGACGCTCGTTTGATAACGTCGATGTACAGTCAAAAACCTACCGGCAAACAAAAACGCCGATGTGCAGTCAAAGTCAGCGAGGGCGCCTGTAGTGCGTCGCGTGGGCCTGAAACAAACGAGCATAGGCCTTTGGGCCATGCTCGCGCAGTTGAAGGTCCAGGCGGCGTGCCACAGGTGGCCGCAGCGTCGAGCGGTTCCGCTTGCCGGAACTACTTCACATCCCCCATCATGTCTTGGATCTTCTTGAGATCGGACATGCTCATGCCGCCCATACCTGGGATGCCCATGCGGCGGCGCTTGCCTTTCTTGCCCTTTTTGCCCTTCTTGTTGCCCATGTCCTCTACGGCGGGCATCATCTTCTTCATCATCTTCTTCGTCTCGTTGAACTTTTTCATGAGCTGGTTCACTTCCGAGACGTGCACGCCGGCGCCGGCGGCGATGCGGGCGCGGCGGCTGCCGTTTAAGAGCTCGGGCTTTTCGCGCTCGGCCTTCGTCATGGAGTTGATGATGACCTCCATGCGGTCAAGCGCACCCTCGTCCACCTGGCCTTGGCCGAGTGCCTTCTCGCCGCCGGGCAGGGCCGCGATAAGCTTCGACACGCCGCCCATCTTGCGGATTTGGCGGTTCATGGTGATGAAGTCGTTGAGGTTGAGCTGACTTTTCATGAGACGCTCGGTCTCGGCCTTCTCTTCCTCTTCCTGCTGCACCTTCACGGCGGACTCGATGAGCGAAAGCATGTCGCCCATGCCCAGGATGCGGCGCGCCATGCGGTCGGGATGGAATTCTTCCAGCGAGTCGGGCTTTTCGCCAGCGCTGATGAACTTGATGGGCTTGCCCGTGACCTCGCGGATGGAAAGCGCGCCGCCGCCGCGGGCGTCGCCGTCCATCTTCGACATGATGACGCCGTCGAAATCGACGCGCTCGGCGAAGGCGGCCGCCACGTTCACGACGTCCTGGCCGGTCATGGCGTCGACGACCATGAGGATTTGGTCGGGCTTGACGGCGCGCTTGATGGTCTGGGCCTCTTCCATCATCTGCTCGTCGACGTGCAAACGGCCCGCCGTGTCCACGATGACCACGTCGCGCAGGTTCGCGATGGCGTCCTTGATGCCGCCCTCGGCGATGGCCACCGGGTCTTTGCCATCGCCGCGGAACACGCGCACGCCGATTTCATTGCCGAGCGTTTCCAGCTGGTCGGCAGCGGCGGGGCGGTACACGTCGCACGCGGCAAGAAGCGGGCTGTGACCTTCGGCTTTCAGGCGGTAGGCCAGCTTGGCCGCCGCCGTGGTTTTGCCCGAGCCTTGCAGGCCCACGAGCATGATGACGTTCGGGATGCGGCTTGACAGCACCAGCTTGCTGTCCGTGCGGCCGAGCAGCTCCGTGAGCTCGTCGGTGACGATTTTGATGACGTTTTGCGTGGGCGACAGCGAGTCGAGCACCTCGGCGTCCAGGCAACGCTCCTTCGTGCGCGCGACGAACTGCTTGACCACTTTGAAGTTGACGTCGGCTTCCAGCATGGCCATGCGCACCTCGCGCATGGCGGAGTTGATGTCGTCTTCCGTCAGGCGGCCTTTGCCGCGCAGGCCGGAGAAGATGCCTTGCAGGCGATCTGATAGGTTCTCGAACATGAAGCGCCTCTTCTTGCGTGTCACGTGGGTTTTCGGTTTTGCAATCTTTTGAATTATAGCGGACAAGGCCACCGGCAGCGGGCCGGCAGGAAAAACAGCGAAGCGAGCCCATAAGGGCCCGCTTCGGGATGGGTGTTTGTGAGCGCGAAGAGAGAGCAGAGACGCCCGGGATGATGGAGCTCCAGGTAGCGAAAGCGCGGCCCCGCCCTGACCTTGCTAGCCACCGCCTCTTCCCCGCTGTTGCCCGGCGTCAGTGCGCCAGTTACCTGCGGTGCGTCCGACGCCGGCTATTGCGTGGATTCGTAGAGCAGCACGCCGTCGCCGTAGTCCTTCGCGGCGATGCCGCCTGTTGCCACCAGGTGGTTCAGGTACACGATGCCCTGCGTGAGAATGCACCATCGCTGCATGATGGGGATGTCGTCCCATTCGTCGAACGGCACGTTCCACTTCAGCGTGCGGATGATCTTGTAGCCGGTTAGGTGCGGAATGCGCGCGATGATGCCTTCGGCTTCGGCAAGGCGCGCCTCGTGGTGCTCCACCAGCCACGTGAAGCGTTCCTCGAAGCCGTCGCGGATGGGGCCGTGCGAATGGTACAGCTGGCTGATGCCGAGGTTTTGCACCTTCTGCATGCTGTCGAAGTACGTTTGCAGGCCGTCTTGACCATCGGCGAACAGCGCGATGGAGGGGCTGATGACGAACAGCGCGTGGTCGCCGCCGAACAAAATGCGGCTTTCCGGATGGAACAGCGACAAGTGACCAGGCGTGTGGCCAGGCGTTTCGACAACCTTAAACTCCCAGCGGCCCACCGTTACCGTATCGCCGTCGTGCAGCAGAAGCGTGCGCAGGCGCGCGGGGTCGAACATCTGCACCTCGATGCCTAAGCGCGCGGCCACCGACAGGCTTGCCAGCGGCACGCCCTGGCAGCGGTACAGGCGGCGCAGCGTTTCCAGGAACATGCCCGTGCGGCTTGCGCGCACCGCGGCAACCTCGTTGGCGCCGATTAGCAGAAAGCCGCCGTCGGGCACCACCTGGTCCACCAGGCCTGCGTGGTCCATATGCAAATGCGTGAGAAACCACTTCGCGCGGTCGCGGTCGACGGCCAGCTCATCGAGCGCGGCCGACAGCACGGCGGCGCCTTCATCGGTAGGCGCGCCCGTGTCCACCACCAGCGCATCGTCGCCGTCTTTGACCACGTAGCAGTTCGTGGCCGACGTGGAGATGTTCTCGAAAGGAACCTCGATCTTGTATACGTCGGGGTTTTGGTGAACCTGCTCGATGCGGCCGTCCATGCTAGCTCGCCTGGCGTTCGTCGAAGTCGCCCACCAGCGCACGGGCGAAGTCGTGCGCGTCGAAATCGCGCAGGTCGTCAAGGCCCTCGCCCACGCCGATCTTGATGATGGGCAGCTCAAGCTCGTGGCTGACGGCCAGCGCGATGCCGCCCTTCGCCGTGCCGTCGAGCTTCGTGACGATGAGCGCGTCCAGGTCCAGCTCGCGGTTGAACTCGCGCGCCTGCTGCAGACCGTTTTGGCCGGTGGTGGCGTCGATGACGAGCACCGTGTACACGGGCAGCTGCGAGCGCTTGCGCACGACGTTCACCACTTTCGTGAGCTCGCGCATGAGGTCGGCCGACGTGTGCAGGCGCCCGGCCGTGTCGATGAGCACCAGATCGGCGCCTTCGGCCTCGGCGCGCTCGAGCGTGTCGTAGCACACGCTGGCCGGGTCGGCACCGCGCTCGCGCGTGACCATCTCCACGTCGGCGCGGCGCGCCCACACCTCCAGCTGCTCGATGGCCGCGGCGCGGAACGTGTCGGCGCTGCCCAAGATGACCTTGCGGCCTGCGTCGTGCGCTTCCTTGGAAAGCTTGCCCACCGTGGTGGTTTTGCCCGTGCCGTTGATGCCGACGAACAGCACGCACGCCGGATCGCCGCCCAAGATTTCCTGCCCGCCTTCGGTGAACGTTTCGGCAATCTGGTCGTTGAGCATGTCGAGCACGGCGTAGGCATCGGGCAACGCCTTGCGCGTTGCCTGCTCGCGCAGGCGCTCGACGATGTCGCACGCCGCCGCGCCGCCGATGTCGGCCAGGATAAGCGTTTCTTCCAGACCGTCCCAGAATTCCTCGTCAAGATTGGGCCCGCGATCAAGCAGGACGTTCATCTCTTCCTTGAACTTGTTGCGCGAGCGCTGCAAGCCTTGGCTGATGCGGTCGAAAAATCCCATGGTGGTTCCTTTGCTGTGATGATCCCTTAACCGAGAAGCGGCTGCGCCGGGCGCTCACCTTTCGCCCGCGTGGCCACTTGCGGGCGCGCGCCCGCATTTGTTTCGCAACAAAGTATAACCCGTTGACGCAATAAGCGCACGAGCAGGGAAAACGCACACGAATTTATCGAGCGCCGCTAACAGGCGCTTTACGCTTGCGGCCTTGAAGCAGCGAAAGCCCCACGGCGGGGCTTTCTTTATTCGGCGTATTGCAGGGCTCGGTCGAGTTTTTGGCTGATGACTTTTGTGACGCCGTCTTTTTGCATGGACACGCCGAACAGCACGTCGGACATCTCCATGGTGCGGCGCTGGTGCGTGATCATGATGAGCTGCGTGTCGCTGCGGATAGACTGCAGATAAGCCGTCAGGCGCCGCAGGTTGCTGTCGTCAAGGGCCGCCTCCACCTCGTCGAGGATGTAGAACGGCGCGCTGCGGATGCGGTACACCGCGAACAGCAGCGCCAGCGCCGTGAGCGATTTCTCGCCGCCGGACATGAGCATCATCTTCGTGATGCGCTTGCCCGCCGGCTGCGCGTTCACCTCCACGCCCGTGTTCTCCACGTCGTCGGGATCGGTGAGGATGAGCTCGGCCGAACCTCCGGGGAACAACGTGGCGAAGATGCTGCGGAAGTTATCGTTGACCTGCTCGAACGTGGTGACGAAGTCGTCTTTCATGCGCGCATCGATCACGCGCACGATCTTCGCCAGGCTGCGGCGCGCGCCGTCAAGGTCGGCAAGCTGCGCGGCCAGATAGTCGTAGCGGGCGCGCACCTCGTCGTATTCGGCAGCGGCATCGGGGTTGATGGCGCCCATGTTCGCGATGCGGCGCTTCAGCTTGAACGCAGCGTCCTCGGCCTGCCCGCGATCCTCGAGCGGGTCAAGCTCAAGCGCGTGGTCAAGCGGCACGCCCATGTCCTGCACGATGGTGTTCACGGCGGCGTCGACCTGCACCTCAAGGCGGCCTTTCTCCACGCGCGCGGCCGACAGCTGCGCGTTCACGCCGTCGTAGGCCTCGTGCGCGGCCTTGGCGGCCTCGCGCGCGGCGTTGACCTGGGTATGCAGGCCCGACGACGAATCCTGCGCCGCCTGCGCCTGCTCTTCGAGTGCGCGCGTGCGACGACGGGCCGATGCCGACAGCTCGTCGATGAGCGCCAGCAGCGGCGCAATGCGCTGGCGCGCCACGATCTTGCGCGCAAGCTGGCGACGCTGGTCGGCCTCGGCGGCGTCGACCGATTCCACGTCGCGCGAGCGCGCCGACACGATGCGCGACGTGTACGTGTCGCGCTCGCGCAGCGTGGCCGCGGAAAGCTTCGCTTCCGACAAGCTATCGCGCAGCTGCGCCGCAGCTTTGCGCAGCGGAACCACCTGCTCGTTGAGCTCTTCGGTGCGCGCGGCGCGACGCTCGGCCGCGGCAGCAAGCTCGGCAAGCTGCGCTTCAAGCTTCTCCACCGTGGGGCGCGCCTCGGCCACCGTCTTGTCGGCCTGCTGGCGCTGGCGCTCCACGTCGGCGAACTCGCGGCGGCACGAGCTGAGCGCGTCGGCGGCACGCTTAGCCTCCGTTTGGGCGGCCTGCGTGTTGCCGCGCTGCTCGGCAAGCTTCTGCGACAGCTGCAGGCTTTCGGCCTGGGCCTGCCGCAGCGCTTCCTCGGCCGTGCGCTCCGCTTCCTGCGCCTGCGCGTGCGCGACCTTCGCGCCCACCAGTTCCTGACGCGATTCGTCAAGCTGGCGCGCGCGGGCAAGCACGCCCTCGCCGCCGGCGCATGCTGCGCCCACCGTCAGCTTGCCGGAAGGCCACACGATGCAGCCATCGGGCGTCACGAAGCGTACGGGCGCCGTGCAGCCCGCATGCGCGGCAATGGCCGCGTCAAGGTTCTCGCACACCACCACGTCGCCGAGCAGCGCCTCGACGGCGGGCGCATTTTCCTGCCCATAGGTAAGCGCATCCACCAGCGCACGCCCACCGCAAGCTGCAGCAGCATCGCGGGCGGAAACGGCCGCCTGCATGCCTTGCCGCGGCAGCAGCACCACTTCGCCGGCCTGGCCCGACTCCAACAGCGTGCGCGCAAGCTGGCCCGCCTGGTCGGCGCGCTGCACCATCAGCGCCGCAACGTCGGCGCCAAGCAGCGCCTCCACCAGGCCCTCGAAGCCCTCCTGCGCGCGCACGGCGTGCGACAGCGGGTCGAGCACCTGCCCCGACAGCTCGGCGTGCTTCACCAGCCACCCGCGCGCCGGGCCGGCGGCTGCCGACGTGCGTTCCACCTCTTCAAGCGCGGAAATGCGGCTTTCAAGCGTTGCTACCTGGCGATGCGCCGCGTCAACCTGGGAACGCGCGGCATCGCGCTCCTTCATGGCGCCGGCCACGCGTGCGCGCGCCGCGGCCTCGGCGGCCTGCACACCCTCAAGCGCCTCGGCCGCCGCCCGGCGGTTGTCTTCAAGCTTTTGCGCCTGCTCCTCGGCATGCGCCAGCGCCAGCTCCAGCTCTTTCGCGCGCCCTTCCACCAGCTTCGCGTGCGCCAAGCCGTTCGCCAACGCCTCCTGCGTTTGCGTCAACCGACGCCGCGCGTCCTGCTCCTGGCGTTCGTGGTCGCGACGTTGCCGCTCCAAGCGGTCAAGCTCTCCTTCCACGTTGCGGCGCTCGTCGGCATTCTGCTTGCGATCGGCCTCAAGCTGCGCCACCTTGTTCTGCGCAGCCTCCAAGTCGCGGCGCACGGCGGCAAGCTGCGCTTGCGCCTGATCGCGCTCCTCCACGGCCGCCGCGCGCTTGGCGCGCCCCGACTCTAGCGACACGCGCATATCGGCCTCGTAGCTTTGCGCGGCGCGGCGCTTCTCGTGCAGCAGCAACGTAGCGCCATCGAAGCGCTCGACCACCGCCGATGCGCGCTGATAGCGCTTCGACAGGTCGCCCGCCTGCTGCGTTTCGCGGCGAATCTGCTCCTGCAGCGCCTCGGCCTCGGATTCTGCCGCCGAAATGGCCTGATGGCGAACCTGCAGGTCGGCCACCAGCTGCTGCTCTTGCGCGCACGCGCTATCCCAGCTGCGGCGCAGCGCGCGCAGATCGTCCACGGCAAGCGCCAGGCTGACATCGGTCAGCTGCGCGGAAAGCTCCTGGTAGGCACGCGCCTTCTTCGCCTTGCGCTCAAGCGGGCCCAGCTGGCGCTCAACCTCGCCCACCACGTCGCGCACGCGCGCAAGCGTGGAGTCCATGGCGGCAAGCTTGCGCTCGCTTTTCGCCTTGCGCTGCTTGTGCTTGAGCACGCCAGCCGCTTCCTCGATGAGCGCGCGGCGGTCTTCCGGCTTCGATTGCAAGATGGAGTCCAGGCTGCCCTGGCTGATGATGGAATGCGTGCCCGTGCCCAGGCCCGAATCGTGCAGGATGTCCAGCACGTCCATGCGGCGGGCCAGCGACCCGTTGATCAGGTACTCGCTTTCGCCCGTGCGGTACATGCGGCGCGCGATGGACACTTCGTCGAATTCCACGGGCAGCTTGCCGTCGGAATTGTCGAGCACCAGCTCAACCTCGGCAAGGCCCGTGGCCTTTCGGGCCGACGAGCCTGCAAAGATGACGTCTTCCATGGAAGCGCCGCGCAGGTGCTTGGCGTTGCGTTCGCCTAGCACCCATAACACGGCGTCGGAGATATTCGATTTACCGGAACCGTTCGGGCCCACGATGGCCGTGATGCCTGGCTCCATGGAAAGGGCGCTTCGGTCAGCAAACGACTTGAAGCCCTTGAGCACCAGCGATTTCAGGTACACGGCTTACCCTTGCTTCAGCTGCTTGTGGCGCTCTTTCTCGTGCTTCTTGCGCGCCTTTTCCTCAGCTTTCGCGGCGGCTTTTTCCGCCTTGGCCAGCTTGGCAGCGGCGGCCTTCTCGGCGCGGGCCGTATCGTCCATGCCCAAACCGAAAAACTCGCCGAGCCGCGCGAGCGTGCTTTTCGCCGCCTGGCTTTCGGCTTCCTTCTTCGTGCGGCCCGTGCCGCGCGCAAGCCCCTGATTGCCGGCGAACACCTGCGCCACGAACGTGCGGTCGTGCGGCGGGCCCTGCGTTTCCACCAGCTTATACGTGGGCGTGATGCCGTCTTCCTGCAGCTTTTCCTGCAGCGCGCTCTTCGGGTTTTCCGGCTCTAACGCCAGCTCCTCGGACATGCGCGGGATAAGCGTTCGGTAGATGAAATCGCGCGCGACGTCCGTTCCGCCGTCCAAATACAGCGCGGCGACAACGGCCTCGTACACGTTTTCAAGCGCCGAATGCAGGCCGCGCTTGCCCGTGCCCGTTTCGGACGAACCGAACACGATGATGTCGGCAAAGCCCAGGCCAGAGGCCACATCGGACAGGCTTGCGCCCGACACCAACGCCACTTTGATGCGCGTAAGGCCGCCTTCGTCAAGTTCGTGGAAGCGCTCGAACGCGGCGTCGGCCACAATGGCGCCCAGCACCGAATCGCCCAAAAACTCCAGGCGTTCGTAGGAATAACGCACCGAACGGCCTTCCGTGGCCGAAGGGTGCGTGATGGCCGACAAGATGAATTGCTTTTCCTTGAACGTGTACCCGAGGATTTCCTCGGCGCGCTCAAGCTTTTCTGATTGTTCAGCAGTTAAGTTCATAAGCCCTCGAACCTAAAACGTTTTGCTATCCGTTTGCCCCTCATACGGTAACGCATGCGCGAGGCGCGTCATCATATTAGTGAGTAATTGTATCCGAGTCGTTTCCCTTGGCTACCATGTGCTCGATTATTTCAGAAACACCTTGGCGAACAACGCGCGCCGTGGTAAGCACGCCGTTTTTGATAGCCGTGGCGTTCGAGCTGCCGTGACCGACGATGCACGCGCCGCGCACGCCGAGCAAAGGCGCGCCGCCATATGTGTCGGGCGACACGACGTCTTTCAGGCCGCGCAGGCTGTCTTTGACGCACAGCGCGCCGATTTTCGCCTTCGTGGACGACATCATGGCGTCTTTCACAGCGCCGAACAGCACTTTCGCCGCGCCCTCGATGGTTTTCAGGCACACGTTGCCCGTGAAGCCGTCGGTAACCACCACATCGTACGTTGCGGCAAGCACGTCGCGCCCCTCGCAGTTGCCCACGAAGTTCGGCACGCGACGGCGCAGCAGCTGATGGGCGTCTTGGGCGAACTGGCTGCCCTTCGTGTCCTCCTCGCCGATGTTCAAAAGCGCCACGCTAGGCTTTTCGTACCCGAAGATCTTCTGCGCGTACACGCTTCCCATCTGGGCGAACTGCACCAGGTAGTCGGGTTTGCAGTCTGCGTTCGCCCCCACGTCGCACATGATGATGGGACGCACGGGAGACGGCACCACTGTGGCTAGGCACGGGCGCGACACGCCCTTGATGCGGCCCATGACCAGCGTTCCGGCCGCCAGGCACGCGCCGGTGGAGCCGGCGGAGAAAAAGCCTTGCGCGGCGCCTTCTTTCACCAGGCGGCAGCCCACCACCAGCGACGAGTCTTTCTTCTTGCGAACGGCTCGGGCGGGGTG
This sequence comes from Senegalimassilia sp., assembly GCF_977052095.1. Classification (NCBI taxonomy): domain Bacteria; kingdom Bacillati; phylum Actinomycetota; class Coriobacteriia; order Coriobacteriales; family Coriobacteriaceae; genus Senegalimassilia; species Senegalimassilia sp. The sequence goes on along the minus strand of NZ_CDRSTZ010000019.1, from coordinate 23,995 downwards.
CTCGGCCATGTCGATGACCTGCGTGGTCACCTGCGCGCGGCAACGCTCGTGCGACGCGGCAAACGGCTCGACGACGGCCTTCGGGCCGCACAGCACCACCGAGATATCCGCGTCGGCGGCAAGCGCGGCCGCCACACCTTCAAGCACCACGTCGGGAGCATGGTCGCCGCCCATGGCGTCGACGGCAATGGTCACCTTCTGGCTCATGCAACTTCCTCCTTCAGGGTTGCGGGTGCACAGCCCGCCTGCCAAACGCAAGAAAGCCTCCCCGGCGCTAGGGCGCAAGAGAGGCTCACTCGAATGCTAAATCACGCTCCGACGGAGTTACTCCGTCTCGATGACCTCGCGGTTCTTGTAGAAACCGCAGTTCGGGCACACGCGATGCGGAAGCTTAGCCTCGCCGCACTGCGGGCAGATGGAACGGGAAGGGGCTGCGATTTTGTCGTTAGCGGAACGACGGGAATGAGTGCGGGCGCGGCCCATTTTTTGCTTAGGTACTGCCATGATCTATCTCCTTGCTTTATGTCGGGCGCGCTGGGCGCTCGCTCGTTCGCTTGGTAAACACGCGAGGTGATATATTACCAAAGTATTTCCGTGCCCGCAAGGGTTAGGTTTGCAACCGCAACCCAAACCATGCAGGTTCCATAATTCCAGGCTATTGCCCGAAATCGATGTCCTTCAGCGCGGCGAAGGGGCTGACGCGACCGTCGGACATGCGCGGCAGGTCGTCGTCGGGCTGCGCCTGGCACGCGCACGGACCCTCGTTGAGGTTCGCCCCGCACTGCGCGCACAAACCGGCGCAATCCTCGCGGCACAGCGGCACCAGCGGCGCCTCCACCAAAATGGCCGCGATGATGAGCGGCTCAAGGTCTAGCACCTTGTCGGCGCCAAGCACCTCGAACTCGTCGTCTTCCATGTCTTCAGGCGCGGCCTCATCGGGGCTGAGCAGGAAATACCCTTCCACTTCCCCGTCAAGTTCCACGTCGAAGTAATCAAGACAGCGCGCGCACGGCACGCTGGCCAGCGCATGGGCGCGGCCCATGACCAACAGCGCGTCGCCGGTGTTGCTGACCGTGACGTTCCAATCGATAGGCTTCTTGAAGCGGTACGTATCGGGGCCGGCCTCAAGCGTGCCCAAGTTCAACTGCCCCGCAAAAGAAGAGCTCTCCGCAGTGACGAAGAGCTCGGGCGGGACCTCGAATTTCACGGCGTCCATTACTGACGGCCCTGCGCCATGGCGTTGGCGTTCAGACGGTCGCGGCAACGGCGCACGTTGTTCAGCAGCGTGTCGAGGCTTTGCTCGACATGGCCGAACACCTCGTCGGCGTAATCTTCCGCGCCCGCACGCGTTTGGCGCTCAAGCTCGCGCGCGTCGGCGAGCAGCTGGTCGGCCTGCTGCTGGGAAATGCGCACGATTTCCTGCTCGGAGGCGATGGTCATCGCCTGGCTGCGCGCATCCTCGATCATGCGGTTGGCCTCGGCCTCCGCATCGTCAAGCAGGCTTTGGCGTTCGCGCACGATCTGGCGCGACTGAGAGAATTCGCTGGGGAACGTGTCGCGAATCTCGTCCATGATCTCGAAAGCGGCAGCGATATCGACCTGGCGCAGGTTCGTCTTACCGAACACCGGCTTAGAGTCCTCAAGCAGAATCGAGAGCTCTTCCAAAAGCCCCAAGACTCCTGTTTCGTCCATGATGATCCTTCCACCCAGGCTTGCTGCGTTGAAACTGCGTTTGAGCATGCGGGACTAAAGCCCATGCATGCAGATAATCATAATAGCATGTGAGCGCGCCCGGCGCCCGTGAAGCACAAAGCATGCACACAGGCGCTGGGCAAACGGCAGGCACGTTAGCGGTTGCCGTACTTTTCCTTGAGAGCGGCGTTGACGCAGGCGGGCACGAACTGCTCCACGTCGCCGCCCATCTGCGCGATCTCGCGCACGATGGAGCTTGACAGGTACATGTACTGCGGCGGGGACATGATGAACACGGTTTCCAGCTCGGGCGACAGCTGGTAGTTCATGGCCGTCATCTGGAACTCGTATTCGAAGTCGGTGATGGCGCGCAGGCCTTTCACCACCGCCGTGGCCTCCATTTCCTTGGCGAAGTCCACCAGCAGGCCGTCGAACGGCGCCACCTTCACGCACGGCAGGTCGGCCGTGGCCTGCTCGATAAACGCCACGCGCTCCTCAAGCGTGAACAGCGGGGACTTCTTGATGGACGCGGCCGGCGCGACGATAATCTCGTCGAACAGCTGCGATGCGCGTGCGATCACGTCGAAATGACCGCTGGTGATGGGGTCGAACGTCCCCGGAATCAATGCACGCTTCATGGTTGGTGCAACTCCCTCTTTCGTTTCGATGGATCAGTCTGCGCAGGCGCTGGCACACAGCACATCTACGGTAGTATCGCCGTACTTCTTGCGCGATGCAAGTTCGAACCCGCATTCGGCGGCTGCGGCGGCGGCTTCGTCGTTGCTGGCAAGCGCATGCTCGTACACCACCAGCGCGTCGGGCGCCGCCACGCCGCGCTCGACCAGGCCCGCAACCATGCCCAGCACGTCGGCGGCGGCGTAGGCGTAGGGAGGGTCCAAGAAGATGAGGTCGAACGGCGGGCGCGAGAACTGCGGCGCGCGTTCGAGCACGTCGGCGCGCGTGACGGTGGCGCGGCGCGGCTCGAGGCCCATCTTCTCCACGTTCTTCTGCAGCACCTTCACCGCTTCCGGGGCGCGCTCGTAGAACACGGCGCGCGCAGCCCCGCGCGAGAGCGCTTCGAGCCCCAGCGCCCCCGAGCCGGCGAACGCGTCGAGCACCATGGCGTCCTCGAAGCCGCCGCGCGCGCTGAACACCGTGCTCATGACCGATTCGCGCACGCGGTCGGTGGTGGGACGGGTGCCGTCGCCTTTCGGGGCAAGCAGCGTGCGTCCGCGGAATTCGCCCGCGATGATTCTCATGGCAACCTCCTAGTGGGCCGCGGCGCCGGCGGCGTCTGCGGGAAACGTTCGGCGCACCTCAAGGGCAAGCGCCTGGTGGTCAAGATCCGAAAGCGCGGGGTCGGCCACCATGATGGCTGCCGCGTCGGCGTGGGCCGCTTCGATGATGCGCTCGTCGCGCACGATGTTCACCAGCTTCAGCACGCTTGCCCCGCTTTGGCGATTTCCCAGGATATCGCCCTCGCGGCGCAGCGACAAGTCGTATTTCGCCAGCTCGAAGCCGTCGTCGGTGCGCTCCATGGCCGCAAGGCGCGCCAGCGACGCCTCGGATTTCGACGCGGAAAGCAAAAACACCTGCGCGGGCTTTTCGCCGCGCCCCACGCGGCCGCGCAGCTGGTGGAGCTGCGCTAAGCCGAAGCGGTCGGCGTCGGCCACGATCATGACGGTGGCGTTGGGCACGTCCACGCCCACCTCGATGACGGTGGTGGCCACGAGCACCTGCGTTTCGTTTGCGCGGAAACGCGCCATGACCTCGTCTTTCTCGGCGGCCTTCATACGGCCGTGCAGCAGCTCGACGCGCCAGTCGGCGAACACCGTTTCCTGCAGGTAGGCGGCCTCTTTCGTGGCGGCCGTGACGTTGTCGCCCGAGAAATCGCCGTCGGACTCGATGCTGATGGCCGCGTACTCGTAGGCTTCCTCGTCCGTTTCGCGTCGGCGCCCGCCGGCGCGGCTGTCGCGGGCGGCGCCGTCCTGCCCGATAAGCGGGCACACCACGTACACCTGCTCGCCGCGCCCAAGCGCCGCGCGCGCCGCATCGTAGGCCTGCCCCTGGTCGGCCTTCGCCAGCACGTGCGTGGTGCGGCGCGCCGCGTCGTGCGGGCGGCGGTGGATGTAGGACAGCGTCATGTCGCCGAACACGGCCAGCGCCAGCGTGCGCGGGATGGGCGTGGCCGTCAGGAACAGCGCGTCGGGCGCGCCGCCTTTCATGAGCAGGGCCGCGCGCTGCTCCACGCCGAAGCGCTGCTGCTCGTCGATGACCGCAAGCGAAAGTTTGTCGAAGCGCACGTCGTCTTCCAAAAGCGCGTGCGTGCCGATGAGCGCCTGCAGCTTGCCGGTAAGCGTTTCGCGCACGATGCGCTGGCGTTCTTCGTCGGGCGTGGCACCCGTGAGCAGGCCCCACGCCACGCCGATCTGGTCGAACCACGCGCCCAGGCTTTTGGCGTGCTGGCGCGCAAGCACCTCGGTGGGCGCCATGAGCGCGGCCTGCGTGCCCGTGTCGGCCACGGCGGCAAGCGCGAAGGCGGCCACGGCCGTTTTGCCCGTGCCTACGTCGCCTAGCAGCATGTGGTTCGCCGCGCGCGGGGCTGCCATCTGGGCGAATATGTCGTTGCGGGCGGCAACCTGCTCGTCGGTGAGCGAAAACGGCAGCACACACTCAAGCGCGGCCGCGCACGGGCCGTCCACCACGTGCGCGGTGGGGGTGGCGCCGGCGCTGCGGTTTTGCGCCTGTTCCATAAGCGCCAGCTCAAGCAGCAGCAGCTCTTCGTACACCAGACGGCGGCGCGCCTGGGCCACCTCGTCCATGGATTGCGGGAAATGGATGCACGAAAGCGCCTGCGTGCGCGACATGAGTCGGTACTTCGCGCGCAGGTCAAGCGGCAGCGGGTCATAGCAGCCGCGTACCATGTCAAGGGCGTTTTCCACGATGCGGCGCATCCACGCGACCGAGATCTTCTCGCACGCAGGGTGCACAGGGATGATCATGCCCTCGGCCGACTGCCCCGCCTCAAGCGGCTCCAGGTAGGGGTTCACCATGCGCTTGAAGCCGTAGTTGAACTCCACCTTGCCGGCCACGGCAATGGGCATGCCGGGTTTGAGCTGGTCTTTCAGCCACGGCTGGCGAAAGCACGTGACCATCAGCACGCCCGTTTCGTCCACGACGGAAATTTCCACCAGCGTAAGCTGCGGGCGCGGGCGCTTCAGCTTCACCTCGTGGACCTGTCCCTGGATAGTGCACGACCCGCCGATGCGCGCGGTGGCAACCGTTTCGCGCTTCGACAGGTCGACGTAGCGTCGCGGATAGTGCGTGCACAAGTCGCGGACCGTGCGCACGCCTAGCTGCGAAAGCGCCTGCGCGCGAGCCGGGCTGACCAGCTTCACGCGCGAGGCGGGTTTATCTAATGCAAGGGTAGCTGTGAGCCTATCGGCCACCGCGCGCCCCTATTCCACGGAGAAGACGACGGGGTACAACGGCTGGCCGCCGCGGTGCGCGTCGATCTCAAGGTCTTCGTAAGCCTGCTCGATGCGCGCCTGCAGGGCCTGGAAGTCCTCGTCGGAGAGGTCTTCGCCGGCAAGCAGCGTGCACGTGTCGCAGTCATCGGCCTCCATATGCTCAAGCAGGCCCATGACCACGTCGGACACGTTTGCGCCCACGGCGTAGATGGCGCCGTCGGAGATGCCGATGACGTCGCCGTCGGCGATGGGGTTGCCGTTGGCGTCCTTCGAGTCCTTGATGGCCGTGGTGACCTCGCCGCACTTAACGTCCTCGAACGCCTCGGTCATGGCCTCGACGTTTTCCTCAAGCGTTGCGTCGGCGTCCACGCCGAACATGGCGGCGAAGGCCTGCGGCACGGACTTCGTGGGGACGACGCCGCACGGCTTTTCGGCCAGCTCGCAGGCGGACTGGGCCGCCATGATGATGTTCTTGTTGTTCGGCAGGAAGATGACCGCGTCGGCGTTGACCTTGGCAGCCGCGTCGAGCAGGTCCTTCGTGGACGGGTTCATAGTCTGCCCGCCGGACACCACCACGTCGACGCCCAGCGATTCGAGGATCTTCGCGTTGCCCGCACCGGCGGCCACGGCCACAAAGCCCAGCGGCTTGTGCTCGGCGGCGGCTTCGGCCTCCAGCTTTTCCGTGCGCTCCTCGGACTGCAGCTTCATGTTGTGGATGAACACTTCCGAAATCTGGCCGCGCTCCAGGAAGTACGCCAGCACCTTGTCGGGCGTGTTGGAGTGCACGTGCACCTTGAACTTCGGGCGTTCGCCCACGCACAGCTCGCAGTCGCCCATGGTGGACAGGAAGTCCAGCGCTTCGTTCTTGTCGAGCACGTCGGAGTCAACCAGGAACTCGTTGCAGTACGTGTATTCGCTGCCTTCCCAGTCGTTGATCTGCTCGATCTCGACCTTCGGGGCGGCGTCGCGCGCGAATGCCAGCTCGTCGACAAGCGGGCCTTCCTTGCCGGTCAGCGCGGCCACAAAGCTGTCGATGAGGATGGCCAGGCCGTAGCCGCCGGAGTCGACCACGCCGTTTTCCTTCAGCACGGGCAGAAGCTCGGGCGTGCGCTGCACGGACGCGTAGGCTTCCTCCACCACGTAGGCCAGCGCGTCGGCCGGCGACATCTTCTTCTTGCGCGCGTGCTTAGCAGCGGCGGCGGAATCTTTCAGCACGGTGAGGATGGTGCCTTCCACCGGCTTGCGCACGGCTTTGAACGCCACGTCCTGCGCCTTGGCAAGCGCCGCTTCGATGGACTCGGCGTTCACGGCGTCGTGGCCGGCCGAGCCTTCGCACAGGCCGCGCAGAATCTGCGACGTGATGACGCCGGAGTTGCCGCGGGCGCCCATGAGCGCGCCGTTGGTGATGGCCTTGCGGATTTCGGCACCGGAAGCGCCGATGGGCAGCTTGGCCAGGTTCGCAACGACCGACTCAAGCGTCAGCGACATGTTCGTGCCGGTGTCGCCGTCGGGCACGGGGAAGACGTTCAGGCGGTTGACCTCGTCCTTGCGCGCGCTGAGGTTCTTGCTGGCGGCCGCAATGGCGTTCACCAGGTCGTTGCTGGTATAAGTGTCAGACATTGATGGGATTCTCCTTCATGAAGGCTGCGCGGTGGCGCGCCGCCCGTTGTCGGCAAAAGCGCTACTTGCGGACCTTGACGCCCTGCACATGCACTTCCACCCCGTCAAGCGGGACGCGCGCATATTCCTTCAAGACGAACGTGACTTGGTCGACGAGGTTTTGCGACACCGTGTTGATGTTGGTGCCGTACTCGATGACCACGTACAGCGCAACGTGCACGCCGGCGTCGGTGGTGGTGACCACCACGCCGCGGCGCAGGCGCGAGGCGGGCAGGATCTTAGCGATGCCGTCGGCTGCCGAAGGTGCGGCCATGCCGACGACGCCGTAGCACTCAAGCGCGGCGTTGCCGACCATGTCGGCCAGGACATCGTTGGCAACGTGAAGGTTGCCGGGAATGGTATCGTTCATGGCGTTCCTTTCTGGCGCGCGAAAACATGCGGGCTCGAAACTTCTTTCGTGAGTATAGCGCATGCATTTGTGCAGACGGTATGCATGCTGCGCGGCTAAAGCCCATATACACGAAAAATTCTTGTGAGGACGTTGAAGCGTGTGCTATAGTATGAGGGCTTTTGTGCAAGAGCGGCTTTATCAGAAGCCGAATGCATGCAACCTAGGTACATGGAGTGATGAGTAATGTCTAAGATTTGCGAAGTTTGCGGTAAGGGCCCCGTCGCTGGTCGCAGCGTCAGCCATTCCCACCGCGTGACGAACCGCTGGTTCCGTCCCAACATCCAGAAGGTCACCATCAAGGACGCTAAGGGTCATGTCCGCAAGGCCAACGTCTGCACGAAGTGCATGAAGGCCGGCAAGGTCACCCGCGCATAAGCGAAACCTTTTCTGGAATCGAAAAAGCCTGCCCGACGGGGCAGGCTTTTTTGTTGCCTTCACGCCGTTTTCCTTGTTGTCAGAGGAAACGCTTCCGTAACGAAAACTGGGACAAAGGGACTATCCCCTTGTCCCAGTTCGGGCGGTTAGTCGGCTTTCAGGACCAGCATGCGGCCGCAGTTCGGGCAGGTGCCTACGTTACCCTGGGTGCGCATGTCCACGATGCGGCCGTGGTCGATGGGCGTGCGGCAGGCGCCGCAGCGGTCTTCAGCCAGAAGCGCGAGCGGCACGCCGCCCGTAGCACCGGACGTGCGCTCGTAGAGTTTCAGCACGTCGGCCGGCACGTCGGCGGCAAGGTCGGCGCGCTGCTTTTGCAGCCCGGTGATGTGCTGCTTGAGCTTGCCGCCTTCTTCTACGAACACGCTTTTCGCAGCCTGCTCGGATTCGTCGATCTTCGCGAAAATGGCCTTAACCTGGTTGCGAACGGCGTTGATCTTCTCAAGCTCCGCGTCAGCAGCGCGCATGTCCTCCTCAAGCGCTTCGCGGCGCTTGAGGATGCCCGAAAGCTCCTTCGTGCGCGCCTCGACGCTGCGGAAGTCGCCTTTGACCTCGTCAATCTCGGCCTGCACGCGGTGCGCCTTCTCGGCCAGCCCGTCGTCTTCCTCCGTGATGCGGGCAAGCTTCGCCTCCGCCTTTTCGGCCAGCGCCTCCACCTGCTCGGATTTCTGCTCGACGGCGCGGCGGCGCGCCATGGCGTCAAGGATGACCTTGCGCTCGGGCATGTCCTCAAGCTGCTTGCTCGTGCGGATGACCTGCACGTCGAGCTCCTGCATGTGCAGAAGCGTTGCCAAAACGTCCGAATCGATTCTCATGCTGTTCCTTATGATCGGGCGCCTGGCAAGCGCACATGCCAGGCGCGGTTTGCCTTCTGCTATACGCGTACCGCTTCGGGGTACGCCCAGTTGTCTTGCTGCCCCACCACCATGACCAGCTCGTCGGGCACGCCGGCGTCGCGCACGCTTGCGGCAAGCACGCGGCAAAACGGCAGCTCGGACGTGTCGTGGCCCAGGTCGATGACGGCCATGCCCGCCTGCGACAGGTCAAGCGCGTCGTGGTACTTCACCTCGCCGGCCACCAGCACATCGGCGTGGTTGGCAAGCGCCAGCTTGCCCGTGGGGCCGGCCGAGCCCGTGCACGTGACCACGCGCGAAACGGGACAGTCGAAATCGCCCCACACGCGCGGGGCGCGGCCGAACACGCTGGTGCAGCGCGCCGCCAGCTGGCCGAGCGTCAGGCGCTCGCCGGCTACCGCGCACAACTGTCCGTAGCCTTTTTCGGCGCAACCCGCCAGCGGCTCCACCACGCCGCGCAGCGACAGGCCCAGCATACCGGGCAGCATGCGCTGGGCGCGTGCGGAAACGTCGAGCGCCGTGTGGAAGTTCATAAGCGCCACGCCGCGCTCGATGGCGCGGTACACGCCGGCGCCGGGGTTTTGCGCCACCGATGCCGCGGGCTTGAACGACGTGGGCGGCGTCAGAAACGCCGGGTGGTGCGTGATCAGCACGTTTGCGCCGGCCTCGGCAGCCGCGTCGATGGCCGCCACCGTGGGGTCGAGCGCAACGGCCACGGCGCGCACCTGCGCCGCCGGGTCGCCCACCAGAAGGCCGGTGCGGTCCCACTCCTCGGCGTCTGCCGCCGGGTATTCGGCCAGAAGCGCGCGCTCGAGCGCGACCACCGTCAGGCGAAACGTGTACGCCGACAGCGTGCCGGCCGTCATGCGGGCAAGCGCCTGCTTCTTCCCCTTTTTCGATTCCTTCTTCGGCTCGCTGCCTTCGCCGGAACCTTCGATCTTGATCTTCTTCGAAGCCATGTCCATCACGTACCTTCCCATGAGTTTGCGGCTTCTTCGCCTCGGCGCGCGGCCCGCTGCCCCGCGCCGGCCCGCTTCGCGGGCATTGCTTGCACCTACTACTCTAGTACGATTTCGCGGCGATCGCCGGATTTCGTCGGAACCGTCACGCAACGGTACCCTGCGTCGTACATGGCGCGCAGGCCCGGCATGAGGTTGCGCGCCACCACGGCCGGGTCGTGCGCGTCGGTGCCGATGGTGCACGGGATGCCCGCGCGGAAAAACGTGCGCAGCAGGTCAGGCGCGGGAAACAGCTCGGCGCACGCGTACGTGAGGCCCGACGTGTTCACCTCCACCATGTGCCCGCCGGCGACCACGGCCTCGGCGGCTTGGTCATAGAGCGGCTGCAGGTTGAAGCTGGGGCGGTAGCCGAATTTCTTCACCAGGTCGGGGTGCGCCATGCACGTGAACGGCGCCTCGCGGCAGCTGGCCGCTTCGCACCACACCTCGAAGTAGCGGCGCCACACCGCGTCGACGCCCACGTCGTGCCAGCGCGCCTCCTGCGCCGGGTCGTCGAACGCCCAGCCGTCCAGGTAGTGCACGCTGCCCAGCACGTGGACGAAGTTGCTGAAATCAAGCGCGGAAAAGTCGCGGTCTTCCTGCGCACCCAGCCAGTCGACCTCGCAGCCGGGCAGGACGTCCATAGCGGGGTGCGCGGCGGCGGCCGCGGCGATGTCGATGAGGTACTGCGGCATCTTGTCCCACGGCATGGAAACCTCGTTTGTAGGATCCATGGCCTCTGACATGGGGTAATGCTCGGTGACGGCAATGGCGGAAATACCGGCCGCCGCCGCGGCGTTCACCAGCTCGGCCACGGTTCCGTGACCGTGGCCCGTGTAGTTCGTGTGCGTGTGCGTGGTGACCAGTTCCATGTTCGCTTCCTTTCGGTGTGCTGCCTGCGCGGGCCGGCGGCCGACGCACGGGCTTTTCGTTGCCCAGATGCAACGGGGCCGCCCTAGCGGCAGCCCCGTATCGTTGTTATTCCCAGTCAAGCACCGGCCCGACCGCCGCGATGAAATTGTCGATGTCGGCTTCGGTGGTGTAGCGGCCCATGGAGATGCGCAGCGCACCGTGCGCCGCGTCGTCGCCGATGCCTACGGCGCGCAGCACATGGCTTGGCTCGAGCGAGTGCGAGCTGCACGCCGAACCGCCCGATACGCCGAAGCCGCGCATGTCGAAGCGCAGGATGAGCGTTTCGCTTTCAAGCGCGTCCACCAGCACGTGCACGATGTTGGGCAGGTATTCGGTGCTGCCCGGCGCCACGTCCACCGTGGGGTGCACGCCAGGCGTGGCGGCAAGCGCCGCGTACAGCTTGTCGCGCAGCGCGGCCAGGCGCTGCGTTTCGGCGGGCTGGTTGGCCTGCGCGGCTTCGACGGCTGCGGCGAAGCCCGCTGCGCCGGCAACGTTTTGCGTGCCGGAGCGCCTGCCCGCCTCTTGCCCGCCACCGAGCAGATAGGCGTCGAAGGGCGTGCGCGCCTTCACGTACAGCGCGCCGATGCCCTTCGGCCCGCCCACCTTGTGCGCGGAAAACGACGCGGCGTCGCAGCCCCATGTACGCACGTCAACAGGCGTTTTACCCAGCGCCTGCGTGGCGTCGGTGTGGAACAGCACGCCGGCGGCGTGGGCCACCTTCGCCAGCTCGGCTACCGGCTGGATGGACCCGAGCTCGGAGTTGGCGGTCATGACACTGACAAGCACCGTGTTAGCATCAAGCACGGCCGCAAGCGCTTCAGGCGTGATGAAGCCGGCGCGATTCGGGGCCACGCGCGTGACGCGGAAGCCCTGCTGCTCCAAGCGCTTGGCGGGCGCAAGCACGGCGTCGTGCTCGATGGCCGAAACCACCACGTGCGGCGTGAAGTCGCCCGCGCCCGCGCGACGGCGAGCGGCCACGGCGGCGTTGGCCAGACCGAACAGCGCCGCGTTGTCAGCCTCGGTGGCGCCGCTGGTAAAGATAAGCTCGTCGGGGCGCTGCGCGCCGAGCGAGCGGGCGATGCGGCGGCGCGCGTCCTCAAGCGCCGCGAACGCGGCGCGACCGGGCACGTGCAGGCTGTTCGCGTTGCCGCCGTAGGCGATGTTGGCACGGCCGGGCTGCATGTAGGGGGCCATGGCCTGCGCGGCCTCTTCGATAAGCGGCGCCGTTGCGGCGTAGTCAAGGTATACGTAGTTGTCGGGAACCTTCGCCACCATCTAGGCCCTACGCCTCCTTCGCGGCAAGCGCCGCCTTGCGCGCGGCTTCGGCCGCTTGTGTGACCTCGGCGATTGCAGCGGCCGGGTCGGCGGCGCCGCACACGGCCGAGCCGCACACCAGCACGTCGGCGCCGGCAGCTGCCACGAGCGGAGCCGTTTTCACGCCGATGCCGCCGTCCACTTCGATAAGCGGGCTTGCGCCCACCGCGCGCGCCAACTCCACCACGCGCGCAACCTTGCGCTCGGAGCCTTCGATATAACTTTGGCCGGAAAAGCCCGGTTCCACGCTCATGACCAGCACCATGTCAAGCTGCGCCATGACGGGGGCCAGCACCTCCACCGGCGTGTGCGGCTTTACCGATGCGGCAGCCTTCACGCCAGCAGCGTGGATCATCTCGACGGCGCGCTCAAGCTGATAGCCCGCGGCGGCTTCGGCGTGCACCGTGACGATGTCGGCGCCGGCGTCCAAAAACCACGGCAGCTGGTCAAGCGGGTTCGAGATCATCAGATGCACGTCAAGCGGCATGTTCGTGATCTTCTTCAGCTGCTTGACCACGGGCACGCCCATGGTCAGGTTCGGCACGAAGTGGCCGTCCATGACGTCGACGTGCACGTATCCCGCGCCGCCCGCCTCGATGACCTTGATGTCGCGCTGCAAGTTCATGAAGTCCGCCGACAGAATGGACGGAGCGATTTTGACCGGCTCGAACACGCCCGGCTCCTTCCCCTTGGGGTTTTCGTCTTCTTGTGCGTATTCTAGCGCACCGCGCCTGGCCCGACGACGCGGCGCGCGGCAGCCGTATAATATCGACAAGCTACCGAAAGAGGCTTGATGCAACAGAGCAGCTCAACGTTCTACACCTATTTCACGCCGGCCGGGCCCATCACCGTTGCCGCGAACGGGCGCGCCATCACGCGCGTTGCCCTTGGCCGTGTGGCGCTTTCGGGCGCACAGGCACCCAGCGAGCTTACCAACCTAGCCGCCACGCAGATTCAGGAATACCTTGCCCGCAAGCGCACCACGTTCAATCTGCCGTTGGCCGAGATGGGCACGCCGTTTCAGCAGCAGGCGTGGAAGGCGCTTGCCGATGTGCCGTATGCGCAAACGGTCACTGCTGCCGACTTGGCCAGCCGCATCGGGCATGCCGGCGCGCACCGCGCCGTAGGCGGCGCCGTGCGCGCGAACCCGTTTGCCCTGGTAGTGCCCACGCATCGGCTGGTACGCGCAAACGGCCAGCCCTGGGGCGAAGGCAAACCCGCCCGCGTGCGCGCCGCCCTTTTGCGCTTCGAGCAGCAAGGATAAGGTCTTATGAGCGAGAGTTCAGCCCTCATTCGACAGCGCCGAAAGGGCGCGTCACCATGTTTTTATGCACACGTTACGTTGGTCAGCAGCTGGAAAGGAACCTGCATATGATCCACGAAGATTTCGAGAAGGATTCCGGCTTCGAGCATCAGCCTGTTTTGGATGTGGCGGATGTGACGAAGCTTGAGCAGGCTATTGCCGCTGGCGGAACCTCGCTTGCCGAGCTGATGGAACGAGCTGGCAACGCTATCGCAGACGAAGTGCAAGCCCAACTTGCTGGCCCCGCACCCGTAGTGGTGCTCTGCGGCAGCGGCAACAACGGCGGCGACGGCTGGGTATGCGCACGTGCGCTTGCGCAAGCCGGCTGGCCGGTAACGCTGGTAGCCCCACGGCCGGCCGAAGCCCTCACAGCCGAGCCCGCGCACAGCGCAGCGCTTAAGGCGCTTGCCGCTGCGCAAACCAACCAACTTCCGCTCACGTTGTTGGTAGCGCCCAACGCTGAGCAGCTGAAACTGGAAATTAACGAAGCGCACTGCATCGTAGATGCCATCTTGGGAACAGGCTTTTCCGGTACAGAAGTGCGCGAACCGTACGCAACGTGGATCAGTCTTGCGAATCAACGCCGCGAAAGCGCTTCGGATTGCGAACAGGCAGAAGGCGATGTTGCCACCCGCATTGTTGCCGCCGATGTCCCCTCGGGCATGTCGGCCCAAACGGGCCTCGCCGCCCAACCATGCATCCACGCCGACGCAACCGTAACCATGATCGTCTACAAACCCGGATTGGTGAAACCAGAAGCCGCGCGATGGACTGGCTCAATGAAGCTTGCGCCCCTGGTGAACAGCATAGGGCGATATAGCGACGCATTGAAACATTAGTGTCACGCTTTGCGCTCTTTTCCATGGATCGAGCTTTCGCTCGACCCTACGATTCTGACTGCGAGCGCTTTCGCCCAGCAACGAGATCCATTTAGAAACCCTTTTCAATCGATAGCGCATGGTTGCATCTTTGTTCTTGCACGTTCAACTTGTATAGATACATGTAGGTCGGAGCGAAAGCTCCGACCTTTTTTCGTTAGTGCCCATAGGGCACGTCACGTTCTTTTATCGCGATTCGACCAACCTACCCATGCTCCGCTTCCTTACTCCTCGCCGTGCATTTCTTTGAGGAATTTGGCCACGGGGGTGAAGAGGTTGTCTTTTTCGGTGAGGCGGAAGTATTTGAGCGGCAGCTGCAGTTTGCGCTTGTCGGCAAGGTAGCGCCCGCCGGCGCGGCGCAGCGGCGTCATCTTGTCGCGCGGGATGTCGATGGGCTCGACTACCAGCTTTCCCGCAACCACCGACACCGTTTTGATGTGATGCTCGTTCGCAAACGCCTTGATGCGGGCTTTCTCGAACAGGTTTTTCGCCGCCTGCGGCATGTCGGGACGCTTAGCCGCCATGTCTTCATAAATATCTTCGACGGCTCCCACGGTGGCCGCGCTTGCGATTTTACGGTACCACAGCACGCGCTCATCGGCCTCGGGCACGTATTCTTCAGGCAGATAGGTATGTCCTGGCAGGTTCACGGTAATGTCGGACAGCGCCGGCGGCAAGCCGTCGGCCGCCTTCAAGTCGCCTTCGCGCGTGGCGTTCACCGCCGAGGCTAGCATCTGCGCGAACAGGTCGAAGCCCACGGCCGACATGTTGCCCGACTGCTCGGCGCCCATAAGGCTGCCCGCGCCGCGGATCTCCAGGTCGCGCATGGCAATGCGCATGCCGCTGCCCAAGTCGGTGTGCTCGTCAAGCGCCGTTAGACGCGCCTGCGCCTCTTCGGTGAGGCTGACGTGCTCGGGGAACATGAAGTATGCGTACGCCTGCGTGGAGCTACGGCCGACGCGACCTTTGAGCTGATACATCTGCGCCAAGCCCAACCGCTGCGAGTCCTCGATGATAAGCGTATTCGTGTGCGGGTTGTCGATGCCCGACTCGATGATGGTAGTGGCCACCAGCACATCAAGCTGGCCAGCCGAAAACTCCTCCATCACCTTCTCAAGCGTGTCGCGGTCCATCTGCCCGTGCGCTACGCCCACGCGCGCTTCGCCGGCCGCTGCCTGCACGCGGCGTACCGCCTCTTCGATGGAGCGCACGCGGTTCGACACGTAGTACACCTGCCCGCCGCGCGCCAGCTCGCGCCTGATTGCGGCACTGACCAGGTCGGGGTCCCACTCCCCTACGTGCACCTCAACCGGACGGCGATCGTCGGGCGGCGTGAGGATGAGGCTCATGTCGCGCACGCCCGACAGCGACATCTGCATGGTACGCGGAATAGGCGTTGCAGAAAGCGTGAGCACGTCGATGCTTTCGCGCAGGTTCTTCATCTGCTCTTTATGGCCCACACCGAAACGCTGTTCCTCGTCGATGATGACCAGGCCCAAGTCGTGCGGGTTCACATCGCGCGATAGCAAGCGGTGCGTGCCCACCAGCACGTCCACGCTACCGTCGGCAAAGCCTTTGAGCGCCGCTGCTTGCTGCTGCGGCGTGCGGAAGCGACTGAGCACCTCGACGGTTACGCCGAACGGGTCGAAGCGGTCTTTGAAGTTCGTGTAGTGCTGCTGCGCCAAAATAGTGGTGGGGCACAGCACCATCACCTGCTTTTTGTCCTGCGTCGCCGCGAACGCCGCGCGCAACGCCACCTCGGTTTTGCCGAAGCCCACATCACCGCACACCAGGCGGTCCATGGGCTTCGTGCTGCGCATATCCGCCTTCACGTCCGCGATGGCGGCCAGCTGGTCAGGCGTTTCCTGATAAGGGAACGACTCTTCCATTTCGCGCTGCGCCGGCGTGTCGGGCCCGAACGCATAGCCCTGCGCACTTGCGCGGCGCGCGTACACGTCCACCAGGTCGAATGCAAGCTTCTTCGTGGCGGCGCTGGCCTTCTTCATGGCACGCGACCAGTCGGCCGTGTTCAGGCGCGTGCAACGAGGCGTGGAGCCCTCGGGGCCCACGTAGCGCGTGACGCGATCAAGCTGCTCAACCGGCACGAACAGCTTGTCGCCCTCAGCGTATTCCAGCAGCAGGTAATCGCGCGCTGTGCCGTCGATTTCGCGCCGTACCAACTCTTTGAAGTGCGCCACGCCGTGTTGCGCGTGCACTACGTAGTCGCCCGGCTTATACGGGAACGTGATCTCGGTGATGTCGATGTGGCGACTCGGACGTGCTGTTGAAGCCCCCTGCGTGTCGGACACGCTGATCATGCCCAGCTTCGCCTTCGGGATAATCATGCCCAGCGGGATGTCCACGTCCACCACGTTTACCACGCCGCGACGCAGGCGGCGCTTCTTCTGGCCATCCAGGTCGTTGGGGTCTTCTTCGGCGTCAAGCCATTCCTGAATGGGAAGGCCCTGGTCCACGAACGCCAGCATCATATCGGCGCGACTGCGGCGGTTCGGCGCGCTGAACACCACCGTGAAACCGTCGTCCACCAAGCTGCGCAGGCGCCCGAACAGCTTGTCGGGATGCCCGGCTACTTCCACGCGCTTCACCGGCAGCTCTACGTCCACGTTGCCGCCGACGCGCATGATGGACACGTACGTTGCGCGCTGGCAATCGCCGAAGCTGACCTGGGGCGCCGCCGCAAACAAACCCTCAAGCGCAATGTTCGTCCCCTTCGCGCGCGCTTCAAGCTCCTCCGAGGCGTGCATCATGTCGTCAAACAGGCTGCGCGGCTCGATAAGCACCGACAGCGCGTCTTTGCGCAGATACGAGCCGAGCGTTACCGGCTTTTCATACAAATACGGCAGCAGCACGTCGCTGCCTTCGAAGCGCAGACCGCCCTCGGCGTTTTCCAGATGTTCCGCCACCTGACGCAACGCCGGGTTCGTGCCTGCTTGCGCTGCCAACTTCTTGCGGGCGCGAGCCAGCCCCGATTTGCTGCACGAGAATTCAACGATCGGATAGATTTCCACCTGCTGCAGACTTGAAATGGTTTGCCCCGTGGATGGAACGATGCGGCGAATCTCGTCAAGCTCGTCGCCGAAGAAATCGAGCCGCACCGGATACGTAAGGTTGCCCGGGTACACGTCGATGGTGCCGCCGCGCGTGCAGAACGTGCCCGGGCCATCAAGCTCGCCCGCGTTCGCAAACCCGCGCGCCTCAAGCGCGTGAATCAAATCATCGAACTCGTTGATGCCCGCTGCCTGTGCGCCCGGCATGTCTGCAAGCTCGAAGCCAGCGGCAAACGTCAGCGGCGCGGCAGCCTTCGCTTCCGCAGGCGGCAACATGCGCAGCAGCGCCCGCGCGCTGGCAACCACCACCACCTGGCGCCCTGTTTGCAGCGCATGCGCCGCCTCCATGCGGCGCGCGATGGTGGCCAGATCCGCCGGCTTCTTCGCAAACGGAAGATCGGCGCGCTCGGGAAAGCGCAACACCTTGTCTTCGCCAAGGTAGGCCGATAAGCTGCGCGCAAACGTAATGGCCGCCTCTTCGCCAGCAACTACCACCAGCGTGGTTTGCGGACGATGCGAGAACCGCGCAGCAACCAAAAACGGGCGCGCGCTATTCGCAACGCCAAGCGTGCCGTCACCGGCGGCATCCAACTTGCCCCAAAACTCGTCCAAGCACCCCGAGCGCTCCAACGCGAATCGTAAGCTGTCGATGAGCATGCAATTCCTCCCGCAAACGCATATGCGCCCCGCCTCAAGCTTCTTGGCAGACGCGAAAAGCCGCGAGGGCCATTCCATCGCGGCAACAATGTTTGCATCAATGTATCATGCGCCGCCCGGCCACAACGCCTCACTTGAAGAGGCGCACGCAAAATACAACATTTGTTCGTGTTTTAAATCCAACCGAAATGTTCCACCGCGCGCAAGATTCCATCTTCGTCATAGCGCGAAGTTACATAATCCGCCTTCTGCTTCAGCGGCTCCCTGCCATTGCCCATGGCGATGCTTGTCCACTCGGGAATGAACATATTCAGGTCATTATAGCCGTCTCCGAAGACCACTACGTCTTTATAGGGTGCTCCTATGATGTCGCACAATTTCTTGATTCCTACTGACTTGTCGGTGGGTTCGCAGAAGACGCACTGTGCGTCATAGCGCGTATGAGAGACAGAACCGAAGTCCACCACATGCTCGTCTTCGGGCGCTAAGGGCACGAACATCTTGTAGATAGTCGACAGCGAGCCGATGCTCAGATCAGGGGCAACAACAGTGGGCGCATAGGCATCGGAAGACGCCATTTCGAACGCTTCACTGCGGCTATAGCGACGCATTACGTTTTCCGTCATCACAGCCCAAGGAATGCCCTGAGCATCAAGTCGATGGAGCAGATCTTTGCATGGACCAACCGGCATGCTTTCCATCCAAACAAGCTTCCCATCAAGGGTTACGGAGTTGCCGCCATCGGCAACCAGCGAGGTGATACCGCACGATTTCACGTAATCAAGCGCGTTCGCCTGAAGACGGCCCGTAGCCAAACCAACGAAATGGCCAGCCTGCCGCAAGCGCCGAACTGCCTCAAGGGCGCTATCCGGAATGGTCTGCGTCAAAGGCGCCGCAAGGGTGCCGTCGTAATCGAAGAAGAAGTATTTCTTATGCATAGCTATCGCTTTCGTTCAGAAACAAATTTCGCCAACAGTGTATAGCAGTAAACAACAAGAGCGGCCATTTCAAGAAGTTCAAGAATCGCAAGGTGCAAGAATAGATGGCCATACGGCACGAACAATTCGAAGTGCTGGATGATGTTATACGTACAACAACATCCATACAACAATGACTTACAACACCACAAGGAATTGCCGAATGGTAATGCGGATAAATACGCAAAGAGAAAGCGAGCAGTGTAGAGCTATTAGAGGATGCCTCGATATATTGAAACCCTGAAACAGCAAAACAGCCAGAGCAAAAGCTTGCAAACCGGCAAGCTAAAATAGAAAGATGCCTAGCGGAACGCAGCGGTATACTTGCTCTAAGCATACGGAAAGGAGCGCCCATGCCGCGCGAATTGATGAAGGACAAAAAGGAACGCGCGCTAAAAATTGCCGAGCGCATGAACGAGCACTACCCCGCCGCCGAATGCGCGCTGCACTACTGGGGCGACCCGTTCAAGCTCACCATCGCCGTGCTGCTGTCGGCGCAAACCACCGACAAAGGCGTGAATAAAGTAACGCCAGCGCTGTGGGAGCGCTACCCCACGCCCGAAGCGCTTGCGCAAGCAGAAATCGCGGATGTCGAAAACATCATCCGCACCATCGGTTTCTATCATGCGAAAGCCGCAAACTGCATCAAATGCGCACGCATAGTGGTAACGGAATTCGGCGGCGAAATCCCCCGCGATATGCAACTCATGCAGAAGCTGCCCGGCGTGGGCCGCAAAACCGCCAACGTAGTGCTGAACGAAGCATTCGGCATTGTTGAGGGTATTGCGGTGGACACGCACGTGTTCCGCATCGCGCACAAGCTGAAGCTGGTAGGCCCCTCGGCAGACACGCCGCAGAAAACGGAAACAGCGCTGCTGAAACTGTATCCACGTGATTATTGGGGCCCTATCAACCACCAATGGGTGCTGTTCGGCCGCGAAACGTGCATCGCACGGCGTCCGAAATGCGAGACGTGTTTTCTCTCAGACCTCTGCCCCAGCGCCGGCAAAAAGTAAACATCCGCAACAGAGCAAAGTGCCCGAGCCACCCGTAGCTCTCAACTAAAGTGCAAGATAACCGGGCAAATCTTCGTCAGTGCCCATCGCCTTTTGCAGACCACATGAAGTAACCCTGTTCGGGTGTCGCTTCCACGCGCGCACCTCTCTACAATAAGCGGCGTTTCATGACGCACGACCGCGAACGGCCGCGCATAAACCGCGAAAGGCATCTTCATGCAAGCAAATGAAAAGCTCAGCGCTACCAACCTCTTGGTGCGCCGTTGGATATCCTATTGCATCGGACTGTTTCTTGTGGCCCTGGCCATTTCATGCTCCGTGAAATCAGGCCTGGGCATCTCGCCGGCATCATCGATGGCCTACGTAGCGGGCCTTGCGAACGGCTGGTCGATGGGCACCTGGACCGCCATCTTCTACACCAGCTTCGTCGTGCTGCAAATCATCTTGAAAGGCCGCGCGTTCGAACTGAAAAACCTCCTGCAGGTGCCCGTGTCCATGGCGTTCGGTGTGGTGGTAGACTTCACGAACTTCCTGTTCTCGTTCGCACCCGACCCTACGAATTATGCGGCGCAGCTGGGATATCTGGGGCTCAGCCTTGTCATCATGGGCTTCGGCTACGTGTACTATCTGCCGCCGAACATCATCGCGCTGCCCAGCGAAGGCGTCATGCAGGGCATCAGCTACCGCTTCGGCCTGAAGAACTCCACGGCGAAGCTGATTTGGGATCCGCTCTGCGTCATCGCCACGTTCGCCATCTCTCTGACGTGTCTGGGCGGCATCGCAGGCATTCGCGAAGGAACCATCGTAGCTGCGTTTGGCAACGGACTGGCGCTAAAGATCTTCATGAAGCTATTCAAGGAAAAGCTGTCCGATCCGCTTTTGGGCGTGAAGGGTACAAGCGCCGTACAAGCAGCTCAAGGTCAACTGGGGTAGTACGCGCAGAAAGATTGCTGCGAGAATGAAATTCGCGAGCAATAGAGAAGGCTTGAACGGGACGAATCATACCGCTAGGCACAATCGAAAAAGCCCGCAACACGCATCCGTAATCACATAACCGGTCAAAAGGCCAAAGCTGTGGAGAAGCGAAGGCTTTATTCGTATCGACCTGGTATAATACTGTCTGTTGGATTGCAAATCGCACCAACCGAGCAGCCCTCCACCAGCATTTTGCCCGGCGCGTCTGCCGCCACTGCAACGCACTCAAGGAGGCTTCATGGCCAACGTCGGCGATACCGTCATCTTCAAACACCACGTGTGCACCATCGCGGAAAAACGCGAAAAGTATTTCGATAACAAGGACTATTGGGAGCTGCACGCCGTATTTGAACGATCACTGAAGCTGTTCGTCGCCTGCGATGCTGCAAAACCGCCCATCATGCGCCCCGTCATGCAGAAGCAGGAGGCGCTTGACCTCATCGATTCCATAGCCGGCGCTGAACCGGCAGACGTCAACGACAACTTGCCCGCAACGGCCAACACGTCGTCGCTCAAGCAGCGTCACGTGAAGGAAACGTACGACGCATACCTGAAAACGCTGTCGCCGAAGGATCTGGTCCCTATCATCAAAACGTGCCACGAACGCACGCTGGCCCGCGAAGAAAACGGCCACCAGGCAACGGCGGTCGACAAGAAGTATCTGGACCTTGCGGAAGGCTTACTGTGCGATGAGCTGGCCATTTCGTTGGATATTCCGCGTGAAGACGTGCAGGAGTTCTTAGTGAAGCGCATTAAGGAAGCAGAAGCCAAGCTGAACGCGTAGGGTTCGCGGTTGAGTTAAGAATTTGGCAACGTGCTTCGCGCTTTCTACTTGGTGTCGAGCTTTCGCTCAACGCTACGAAGCAGACCTGCGGATATAGCCAGGCTAGAAGTAAAACACTTGCATAAAGACACCGTAGGGACGAGCGAAAGCTCGTCCCTTATTAGATAACGCCCAGAGGGCGCGCCACTATTAGAAAAGCGCATATATGTAAAGTTGAGGTTTTGACTCCGGCGAACCGCATGTCAGCACATGCTGCACCGATTTCGTAGGGTTGAGCGAAAGCTCAACCGTTCATATACAGCGCCGTAGGCGCGTCACACTTGGGTCGAGCTTTCGCTCGACTCTGCGATTTTGGTTGCAACGTTATACCGTCCCCGGCATTACTCTTCGTTGGCGAAATCACGCTTCTCAAGGGGGCTCCCTAACCTTGCCAGTTCACCGGCAACAACATCTACCAGCAAGGGAAGTGCTTTATGCACAGCGGGCGTGAGGCCTTCGGTGGCTTCTGCTGGTGACGCGTTCTCCACTTGCATGCCTAAGCACAGGCCTTCGGCTTGATAGCCTAACAGCGCGGCGGAATCGAACAAGTCGATCAGCTTCAAATCGTGCAAGCTAGCGGTGATGCCTACGTGGCGCGCCATGGCGTCGGGAGCATACCGCAAGATAGTGCCAGCAGGTTCACCGGAATCGTCCACGGCGTCTACCGTCAGAATCACGTCAAACTCGCGCACGCGATCAATCATAGCCAGCGACAAACACCCCAGGTCAAGCAGCTCAACGTTTTCAGGAACGTCATACTGCGCAACCAGCGCATCGTAAACCGCAGGGCCTATGCCATCGTCAAGCATCAGCCGATTGCCAACGCACAGCACCGCAATGCGTTTCGGCCGCAAGTCAACAGGCACCGCTTCGCTACTCAGCACATATTCATGCAACCCCCAGCCCTCATGCCGAGGAGCATCATCGCAAGTCAGCCCCTCATCACCAGCACCGCAGGCATCCTCAAATCCCTCGCCATTCGCAGAGGGTACGCCAGCGCACGCGGCCCCACGCTCACGCAACTCATCACCAACCGCACGTCCATCACATTCGCAAGCCATGCGCTACGCCCCCAGCCCGGGACGAATCATCAGGTTGTACCAGGTGGCAAACCCGATCATAGCGCAGCCGATCACCACGCACACCACGGCCCAGATACGCTCGCGGCGCACATACGTCTCCTTCGACACGCCGCGCGCCACCGCCCGATGCGCGGCAAACGGCTGGCTGAGCCGCGCAAACAAAAACGTCACGGCAACCAACACCACGCCAACCACAACGGCCAGCACCACCGAAAGCGTCGTCCGCTGCGAATACGCCGCGTAGAACGAGTTATCGGCGAACAGCCACAGCGGGTAGAACAAGATGGTCACCCAAAAACCGTGCGCCGGCCCCCAAATGGGCGGCAAAAACAGCGCGCCGATGTTCCAGCGCGGAATCCCCTCAAGAAAGCGCTCTTCAGCGGCAATCTGCTCATCAGTCAACTCAGCCATGAATCTCCTTGCATAAGGCCAAACCCTCGCAGCACGAAAAAGGCCC
Organism: Senegalimassilia sp.; assembly: GCF_977052095.1. Lineage (NCBI taxonomy): Bacteria > Bacillati > Actinomycetota > Coriobacteriia > Coriobacteriales > Coriobacteriaceae > Senegalimassilia > Senegalimassilia sp. The sequence goes on along the minus strand of NZ_CDRSTZ010000019.1, from coordinate 1,016 downwards.
GGCAGCGCAAACGCGGCCGGGCCTTCGCAGACCACAAAAGCGAACTAGTGCTTCTCGCCGTGACCCAGATCGTCCTCACCGATGATGTTGTGGATATCAGGGTCGTACACCAGGCCGCCATGCTCCTTATGGAAGAACATGAGCAGCGACGGGGCAATGCCTTCGACGTTGGCCAGGTACACGTGAATGAACATGAAGCAGATGAACACGAACATCATGAAGTAGTGGATGATGCGCATGCTCATAAGCCCGCCCACCAGGTTGGTGCCGGCAGCGAACAGCGGCAGGTCAGCCGTGGGCACCCACAGAGCGCAGCCCGTGTAGAACATCAGGATGATGAGCACGGGGATAAGCAGGTAGCTGATCTTCTGCGGAACGCCCAGCTTAGCAGCCAGCGGGTGATCCTTCTTGAAGAACAGGTAGTACTTGATCCACTGCGGGCCCTGATGCAGGTTGTCCTTCTGCGGAAGCCACGTCTTGTAGTCGGTCACCTGCTTGCGGGTGCCGCCAGTCGGCGAGGACTTCACGATGAAGGCCATGATCAGACGCGCGATGCAGTTGATGAACAGCACGAAGCCGAAGAACACGTGAATGCCGCGAGCCATGGACTCAAAACCCCAGAAGAACGGGTAGTGAATGTAGAAGCCCGTGAAAATCAACAGGATCATGGCAACAAGGTTGATCCAGTGCGTGATAACGAACGGCAGCGGATGCGCCTCGCGATAGTGTGCCAAATGCGCCATGTTACTTCACCCCCCAAGGGCTCGTGACGGTCTCAAAACGCTTGCCCGTGGCAGGCTCGGAAATGTGCACCGAGCAGGCCGTGCAGGGGTCGAAGGAATGCACCGTGCGCAGCGCGTTGATGGGCTTTTCGATGTCGCCCACCGGCACGCCGATCAGCGCCTCCTCGAGCGGGCCGTGCTGACCCTTCTCGTTCTTCGGGGCCAGGTTCCACGTGGACGGAATGATGATCTGGTAACCCTGGATCTTGCCGTCCTTGACCGACTCGCTGTGGT
>NZ_CDRSTZ010000018.1:6084-34438 GCF_977052095.1 Senegalimassilia sp. | reverse complement strand
TCTGAATAATCAGCTTCAAATCGCTCCATGCGGAGCACTTCTTGATGTAAAGCAGGTCAAGGTCGACCCACTCGTCGAATGTGATGGAGTCACGGTTGCGACGCGTCTGCCAATAGCAGGTGAGGCCCGGCTTCACCAGCAACCTCTGGCGCTGGTAGTCGTTATAGGTCGCGACCTCAGCCGGCAATGCGGGACGCGGGCCCACGATGCTCATATCCGAGCGCAGGACATTGATGAACTGGGGCAGCTCGTCGAGCGACAGCTTGCGCAGCCACTTGCCCACGCGGGTGATACGCGGGTCCTCGGCGATCTTGAATACCGGGCCGGTCTTCTCGTTGAGCTCCCTGAGCTCGGCGAGCTTGTCTTCGGCATCCACGCACATGCTGCGGAACTTCAGCATCCGGAAGGTTCTGCCGTCCTTGCCCACGCGTTCCTGGCTGAAGAACACGGGGCCCTTCGGATCGTCGACCTTGATGAGAATCGCGATAATGGCGAACAGCCAGCAAAACACAACGAGCACCGCCGCACTGAAAACGATGTCGAACGCACGCTTAACAAAGCGGTACGCCACCCTGTCCTCGATGCCGGTAACAGGCACGCTCCCAAGCTCCTCCTTGAGGCGTCTGGCGCGCTCGGAGCTTTCGGCTGAGCCCCTGCCGCCATTGATGTCATACGCGAAACCACTACGAACAGTTTTGCGCTCCAAGGCACCGCTGCTCGCCGTCACTCGGCTGGCTTCAGTTGACGGCGAATCCCAAACGTCGGACCTCGCCTTCGCGGGCTCGCAAACGGCCGTGAAATCACTGGCCACTATGCACACACCGCCTTAAAAACGGGTTTTGCAAGAAATTGCCCTCCCATGCTGCCAACGCGTTTACAATTGAACCCAGAGATGCGGCATGTCCGCAGGCCGCTTGCAAAACAGCTCGCGACCTGCGAAAACGCCTTTCCTCTGTTCGTGCTAGATTTGGCGGGAAGCGCGAACGCACCCATAGATTTCTCAGAGAACTCCGGACGCGTTTTTAATATGCGCAAAGGGATATCCGAACGCAGGACATTGATGAACTGGGGCAGCTCGTCGAGCGACAGCTTGCGCAGCCACCTGCCCACGCGGGTGACGCGCGGGTCCTCGGCCATCTTGAACACCGGGCCGGTCTTCTCGTTGAGCTCGCGCAGCTCGGCCAGGCGCTCCTCGGCGTCCACGCACATGCTGCGGAACTTGTACATCTGGAACGTCTCGCCGCCCTTGCCCACGCGCCGCTGCTTGAAGAGCACCGGGCCCTTCGGGTCGTCGGCCTTGATGAGCACCGCGATGATGGCGAACAGCCAGCAGAACGCCACCAGCACCGCGGCCGAGAACGCCACGTCGAACGCGCGCTTGGCGAAGCGGTAGGCCAGGCGGCCCTCGATGCCGGTCACCGGCCCCTCGCCCAGCTCCTCGCGCAGCCGCCCTGCGCGCTCGACGCCCTCGCGGCGGCGCTCCTGGGCGCCCAGGTCGCACGCCGCGCCGCTTCGCACGGTGTTGCGCGCGGCGGCGTTCTTCGGCGCGATGGACTCGAAGTCGACCACCTTCGCGTCGGCCTGCTTGCCGCGCTCTTCGGCGGCCTTGGCTGCAACAGCTTCGCTAGCCACTACAGCGTCACGCCCAATCCCAGTTCATTGTGCTTTTCTGACGAGGTTGAAGCCAACCTTTACTTCCTTTTTCCTTCCCATGATTTCAAGCTGCAGGTATGCCTCGTGCTTGCGGCGGTCGATCTTGGTGATGGCGCCCTCGTAGCCCACCAGCGGGCCGGAGGTCACGGTCACCTTGCCGCCTTCTTTGAAGCCCTCGGACATCTCCACCACCCGGTATCCCTTGCGCGTGAACGCGTCGATCCAGGCGGCCTCGTCGTCTTTCAGCGGAATGAATGCGTTGTCGTTTCCCAGGATCCGGGTGAGCTCGGGCACGCGCTTGAGCGCCGTGTCAAGCACGGCGGCGCTGCCGGTCACGGCCACCAGGTAGCCCGGCAGCAGCGGGCGCTCGTCGTCCACCCACTTGCCGTCTTGGCGGACCTTCGTCTTGAAGCGCGGGCTGAAGCACTCTTGCAGCACCTCGGCCGCCGCCGTGCCGCGCTCTTCGGCGAAGTCCGCGGCCGCACGCTTGATCTTTTTGGCCACCGCTTCCTCGCGGCCTGCCATCACTTGGATCACGTACCACACGGCCCGCACCCGCCTTTCGCCTCTCGACATGGCTTCGCCCCTGCCCCCGCAAGGGATGGCGAAACGAAAACGCATTCATTCCCGCAGGCTTGTACGAACGCCGAACGCGGCATCGCTTTACACCTGCGGGTCCTCAAAACCCAAACGCTGCAGTTTCCTGCGCCGCGGGCGCTGACGGGACGTTGCCCCGCCCGCGCGCCCGCGGCGCAACAAGCTGCGATTTCGAACTGGCTGCGCAGCGGTTAGCTGCGCGGCAGCCGACTGCTCGCCGGGCTGGCAAGCGGCGCCTGCTCGATGCCGCGCGCCCTTGGGCACCCGGCCCCGCGCCCGCCTTCGCGGCCGAAGCGCGGCCTGGCCGCCGGCAGCAACCCGGCCGCTAGCTTTTCTCCGGCACATTGAGCGCCATGCGCTCTACCACGTCGCGCCCGCCTTCGCGGCCCACGCGCACCTCGCACACGCGGTGATGGCGGTCGACCTTGGCCACGCGCGCCTCTTGGCCGGCAAGCGGGCCTTTCGTCACGCGCAGGCTGCCGCCCTCGATGACGCCCTCGCTGGCGCGCAGCACGCCCGCGCCGTCCATGGACGCGGCGATCCACTGCCGCACGTCGTCGGCCAGCGGCACCGGGCGGCCGCCCTCCTGCCGCGCACCGCCGTGCAGCCCCAGGCGATCCAGCTCGCGCCCGAGCGCCGCCGCGTCGCGCGACACGACGAACACGTAGCCGCGGTACAGCGGCTGCGTTTGCACGCTCCATGCGCCGGCGCGCTTGAACCAACGCTCGCGCGACACGACGACGGCGTCGTCGAGCGCGCCCGCCGACGCCAGCTTGCGCAGGCGCTCGGCGGCAGCGGCCTCGCGGCCTTCCGGCACGCGCACGGGATACCAACGCAGCGTGCCCTTCGGCACGCGGCGGCCGGCGGGAAACGGCGCAGCTGCCGGCTGACGCTGCGCGTTGCGCGCCTCGTTGCCGCTAGCGTTTTGCGCTGCTCGCCGTGCCGCCGCCATGCCGCCTTCCTTTCCCGAAACGAGCCTGCAACCAGGCATAAGGCAACGGCGCCGCGTCACCAGGGACGCGGCGGTCTCTTCGCCAAGTTGCAGAAAAGTACGCTTTTTTGCCACTTCGAAATTAGCCCCATTATACACATCGATTTTTGCATAACCGCAGGTCGGTTAGCGTTCATTACGCGAATCTTGCAATTCATAACCCAGTGGCAAAAAAGTGTACTTTTCTGCCTTCCAAAAATGTTATTTCACCTGGGGAAACGACCTGTTTGATGATTTTGTGGTTCTCCTCACGCAAAATGATTTTGCATGCGGGGCTCCACGCTCGCACGCGCACAGAAAGCCGCCCTTCCAGCTTTCTGAGAGACATTATTCGCAAAATCTGGAGTTGCATTCCAGATTTTGCAGGGCTTGTGCGGTGCCTGGGCCCAGGGCGTGCGAGCTACTTGATTGTTGGCGTTACGTTTAATTTGGTGGCGCGCCTTTGGCGCTTTCTGTTTGGGGCGGAGCTTTCGCTTCGCCCTACGGAATCGGGCTGCAAGGCTTAAGCGCTTACGAGCCTTCAGCGACCGCATGTTAAAAGTGGCAGACCGTCCCAGCGTGCTGGCGAAACGCGGGGTGCGAGCCTTCGGCAATCGCACGATCAAAGCCAAAGCGAATTACGGATTGTTCCGCATATGGGACGTTATTGGTCGCTGACTTGGAGCTGGCGCGGGTATAATGTTTCGCATGTGGCCCCGGGCCGCGCGAACGAGGAATACGAACGTACCGAAAAGGCCGAACAATGTCTAAGCCCGCCGCTAAAAACGGCAACCGCATCATCCACATTCTTATGACGGCGCTTACCGTCGTGCTTATCGTGCTGTTCTTCAACATCCTGTCGCTGGTGGCCGACATCCAGGGCACCGCGCGCGTGGTGAACTACGCCGGCCTGGTGCGCGGCACCACGCAGCGCATCGTGAAGCTTGAAGACGCAGGTCAGCCCCAGGACAAGCTGCTTGAAGCCGTGGACTCCTACATCAACGGGCTGCGTTTCGGCAGCGACGAGCTGAACCTGGTCAGCCTGAACGACGACGAGTACCAGGCGAAAATGACCGAACTGGCCGCGTACTTCTCCACGCTGCGCGACGAGATTTACCGCGTGCGCGACGTGGGCTACGAAAGCACCGATATCATCGCGAAAAGCGAGGAGTTCTTCGGCATCTGCGACACGACCACGAAACAGGCCGAGGAATACTCGCAGGAGAAGGCCACCGCGCTCAACCAGCTGGAAAACGTGGTGTTCGCCGTGATCGCCGGGCTTATCGCGCTCATGGCCATCGAGCTGGCGCGCGCCATCCGCACGGCCGCGCAAAACCGCGCGCTGCAGAAAAAGGTGTACCTGGACGAGGCCACGGGTCTGCCGAACAAGAACAAATGCGAGGAAATCCTGAGGCAGGAAATGCCCACCTCGCCCGACGCGCCCGTGGCCATGTGCATGTTCGACCTGAACAACCTGCGCACCATCAACAACAACTTGGGGCACGATGCCGGCGACGCCTACATCCGCTCGTTCGCCGAGCAGCTGGCCAAGATTGCGGGGCCGGCGTGCTTCGTGGGCCGCGACGGCGGCGACGAGTTCATCGCCGTGATGCAAAACGCCAGCCACGCCAACGTCGAAGCGCAGCTGGCGAAGCTGCGCGCGCTGTGCACGGAGTATTCCCAGGCCAACCCCGCCATGCCCATCAGCTACGCCGCCGGCTGGGCGCTGTCAAGCGACTTCGGCACGCCCACGCTGCGCGAGCTGTTACGCGAGGCCGACAAGAATATGTACATCGACAAGAACCGGGCCAAGCGCGCCGAGGCCGCCGAAATGCAGCAGCACGACCGCCTGACGCTCAAGCGCATCGAAAGCATGGGCTACCGTTTCTCCGATTGCCTGTACTGCGACGCGCTGCTTGACCAGTACCGCGTGCTGCGCGCCTCGTCGGACGCGTTTTTGGCCGACAGCGGCAACTACACGGGCGCGGCGGTGCAGATTGCGGCCGAGCTGGCCGCCGACAGCGACCGGACGCGGCTGCGCAAGCTTCTGCAGCTTGAGCACCTTCGCCAAACGCTGGGCGAGCAAACGCCGACGCTTACCGCCCCCTATCACCTGAACACGCACCGCGGCCGGCTGACCGTGGTGTTCCTTGACGGCGAAAGCGGCGCGCTGCACCACTTCGTCGTGGGGTTCGAGCCGTTCCACAGCATCGAGTCCACGGAGAAGCAGCAGCTGTCGCGCTACTACGACCAGATGAAGCAGTCGTTCATGGAAAACGCGCACTACGTGGACGCGTTGCTAGAGTCCGCGCAGACGGCCTATTCGGTGAACCTGACGGACGACGAGCTGGAGCGCGCGTTCACGCAGCCGTCCGAAGAGCGCTTTGACCTGGGCATCGAGCCGCCGTGCTCCTACGACGCGTACTGCCGGCGCCGCTCGAAGCTTATCACCGACGACACGGTGGAAAGCTACCGGCTGATCGACACGTCCGAGAAGCTGTTGAAGCGCTTCGAAGCCGGCGCCAGCGAGGTGACCATCGAGTACCGCGAGCGCACGAAGGGCGGCCAAACCATGTGGCTGCAGAAAAGCGTGCTCATGTCGCGCGACACCGCCTACGACGCCGAAACGCAGCGCGACCGGCCCGTGGTGCGCGGCATCATCCTGCTCAAGAACACCTCAGCGTTCCACCAGCACGAGGAAGAGGAGAAACAGCGGCTTGAACAGGCACTCGAGACCGTCGACTCGGAGAACAAGGCGAAAACCGAGTTCATGAACCGCATGAGCCACGACTTCCGCACGCCCATCAACGGCATTTTGGGCATGCTGGAAATCATCCGCATGAGCAACCAGGACCCCGAGAAAACCCGCGAGTGCCTGGAGAAGATCCAGCTGTCCGCAAACCACTTGTTCGACCTGGTCAACGACGTGCTGGATATGAGCAAGCTCAGCTCGGGGCAGATGGTGCTTGAGCAGGTGCGCTTCGATTTGGAAGCGCTGATGGCCGATGTGCGGTCGTTGGTGGACGCGCAGCTGCAGGAAAGCAACATTGCGCACCGCAGCTATCAGGTGAGCATTCGCCACGCGCACCTTATTGGCAGCGACCTGCGGCTGCGGCAGATCATGCTCAACCTGTTCAGCAACGCCATCAAGTACAACAAGCCCGGCGGGTCGGTGAACACGTACGCCACCGAGCTTGGCTGCACGGGCGGCGTGGCGCGCTTTGAGTTCAAGATCGAGGACACGGGCATCGGCATGAGCCAGCAGTTCGTGGACCAGCAGCTATTCAAGCCGTTCACGCAAGAGGAGCTGGGCGCGCGCACGCACTATCGCGGCACGGGCTTGGGCATGTCCATCGTGAAGTCACTGGTAGATGCCTTGGGAGGCACCATCGACGTGCAAAGCCAGCAGGGCGTGGGCACCACCATCACGTTCTGGCTGACGTTTACCATCGACGACGCCGGCGAAGCACAGGGCCCGGGGTCGGACAAAGCGCAGGACATGGCGTCGCTTGAAGGCAAGCGCGTGCTGCTGGTTGAGGACAACGACCTGAACATGGAGATTGCGGAGTACTACCTCGACGCCGCCGGCGCCGTGGTGATGAAGGCGTGGAACGGCAAGGAAGCGGTGGCCGCGTTCGAGAAGTCGGCGCCGGGATCGATCTCGCTGGTGCTGATGGATTTGATGATGCCCGTGATGAACGGGCTTGAGGCCACGCGCGCCATCCGCGCGCTTGACCGCGCGGATGCGGCAAGCGTGCCCATCATCGCCATGACCGCGAACGCGTTCGACGAAGACCGCGAGCGCACAAAGGCCGCCGGCATGAACGCGCACCTGTCCAAGCCGCTCGACATGCGAGCGCTCATCGACGCTGTGAAGAGGTACGGGCGCTAGAGGGCGACCCACGATCTGGGTGCAGCCTGCGGGCCGGGCGACGGCGGGCGCGCAGGCGCGCGACCCGCGAGGGGGCTCGATTTGCGCGGCGGGTGGCGACGCATGGCTTGCGATGCCATCGAGCACCCCTTGAGGCACGTGCACATACAGAAAGGCCTTTTTCTTGCCACAGAACGATACAGCGTGCTGAATTATGCGGCGCGATTCGCGCTTTCTAATAGGTGTCGAGCTTTCGCTCGACGCTACGAGGTGGGGTTGCGGGAGGCTTTCATTGATGCCGTTCAACGCATCTTGTTCCGCATCATTTGCGTATCAGAATATAACCACTTTCGGCGTTTACCCAGATCAGGTGGCACACCCTCTTTGGGGTTATGCCGCTTGTCGGAGAATTTGCTCCCTTGCTGGTAGCAAAACGGAAACATGGCTTACCAGTAGTAACGTTTAGGATGGCGGAAATCCGGATCCGCCTTCTGCATTTGAATGTAGGCGACTTCAATCTGCGTGAAGTCCTTTGCATTCATCAGCATTCTGCATTTTGCCAGCGCGAAGGACGAGCGCGCGGGCAAACCTTTGGCGCGAAGGCGAGCGCGCCTAAGAAACACGAAACGAGACAAACCCATACACGCTGCTGCATCCTTTGCCTGCGCCCAAAACGCGATTTGCGCGCGCGGCGGGAAAGGCGAAGAGCCTGGCGTATTGCGCAAGTTTCACGCACATCTCCACGTTCGAGCTGATGGACAAAGGCATCATGAAGGGCTACTTCAACTGGGGCATGAACCCGTGCCACTCCGCCCCGAACGCCAGCTTCGTGCGCCGCTCCATGGCCAAGCTTGACTGGCTGGTGGTGGCAGACCAGGTGGAGACCGAGTCCGCGTGCTTCTGGAAAGCGCCCGACATGAACCCGGCCGAAATCCAGACCGAGGTGTACTACCTGCCGTGCGCGCTGATCTACGAGAAGCCGGGCATGATCTTGAACTCCGGCCGCTGGATCCAGTACCGCTTCCAGGCGTGCGAGCCGTGGGACCAGGCGAAGCCCGACTACGAGATGTGCGACCTCATCTGGACCGCCATCTGCTATTTGTACCGCAAGGAAGGCGGCGCGAACCCCGACCCCATCCTGAACACGAAGTGGGACTACTACGTGGACGGCAAGATGGACCCACGCCCCGTGGCCTGGGCGCTCAACGGCTACCGCATCGCCGGCACCGACTGCAACTGCGATTCGAAGAACCCCAAGACCGACCTGCTTGCGGGCTACTCCGAGCTTGAGGCCGACGGCACCACCGCGTGCGGCATGTGGGTGTACTCCGGCTTCTGGAACAACAACAAGGCGCCGCTTGACGCCGCCGAGCAGCCGTGCGCTTCGCGCGATCTGAGCGACCCCACGGGCCTGGGCCTGTACCCGAAGTGGTCCTACGCCTGGCCGAACAACCGCCGCATCCTGTACAACCGCGCTTCGGCAGACACGAAGGGCAAGCCGTGGAACGAGAAGAAGGCGCTGTGCACGTGGAACGGCGAGAAGTGGGAGCTCAACGACAACGCCGACTTCGTGGCCGTCAAGGGCGGCAAGCCGGTTCCGCCGAACAACAACGCGTTCTTCATGACGTGGGAGCAAAACGCACGCCTCATCAGCTACGGCATGGTGGACGCGCCCATGCCCGAGCACTACGAGCCCTTCGAAAGCCCGCTTGAGAAGAACATCATCAACGGACACCTGTCCAACCCCTGCATCAAGTTCGCCGAGAACAAGTCCACGGCGCACGCCGACTGCAAGGAGTTCCCGTACGTGGCCACCACGTATTCCGTCACCGAGCATTGGCAGACGGGCGGCCAGACGCGCATGTGCCCGGCGCTCATCGAGTCCATGCCCGCGCAGTTCATCGAGATTTCCGAGGAGCTGGGCGCCGAAAAGGGCATCAAGAGCGGCGACATGGTGCACGTGTGGAACAACCGCGGCTCGGTGGAGATTCCCGCCGTGGTCACGAAGCGCGTGAAGCCCATGACCGTCAACGGCGAGAAGCGCCACCTGGTGGGCATGACGCACCACTACGGCTGGGCGGGCGTGCACGGTTCGGACACGAACATGGTGAACGACCTGACGCCGAACGTCGGCGACCCGAACAGCTTCATTCCGGAGTACAAGGCGTTCCTCGTGAACATCGAGAAGGCATAAGGGGAAGGAGCGAAAGATGACTGAGATGGCAATTTTGTTCGATTCCTCGAAGTGCACGGGCTGCAAGGGCTGCCAGGTTGCCTGCAAATGCTGGAACAACCTGCCGTCGTACATGAAAGGCGCGAACGCGAAGGAAGATTTCACGGGCACGTACCAAAATCCGCCGGATTTGAATAGCACCACGCGCCTGATCATGACATTCGACGAGCGCGATGGCGCAGGTCGGAAGCCGGTTGAGTGGGCGTTTGGCCGCCGGTCGTGCATGCATTGCGAAGATGCGCCGTGCGCCGCGGTGTGCTCGGGCGGCGCGCTTGTGCGCAACGAGGACACGGGCTTTGTAGAAGTTGACCAGTCGAAGTGCGTGGGCTGCAAGTACTGCCTGGACGCCTGCCCCTACAACGTGCCGCGCTACGACGGCGACAATGGCATCCTGGGCCGCGCCATCATCAACAAGTGCACGGGCTGCCCCGACCGCGTCGAGCACGGCATGGCCCCGGCGTGCGTGTCCACGTGCCAGCCGCAGGCACTGCGCTTCGGCACGCGCGAGGAGATGCTGGCCTACGGACGCGAGCGCGTGGAAGTACTGCGCGGACGCGGGTTCGCCGACGCCAGCCTGTACGGCGCCGACCAAATCGGCGGTGCGCACGTGCTGCACGTGCTGAAGTATCCGCTTGACCGCTACGAGCTGCCGGAGAACCCGGAAGTTTCGGCCACGGTGGCAATGACGCAGGTCATGAAGCCGATCACGGGCGCGCTGAGCGGTCTTACCGTCGTGGGCCTGGCCGCCATGTTCGGCCTGGCCGCCGGCTACAAGCGCGACAAGCTGGCGTACAACCCGGCCACGAAGGACACCATCGACGTTGCCACCGGCGCGGTGGTCAAGCACGGCGACGGGCAGGACGAGATGTCGGTGATGGAGCACATCACCGAGAACATCGGCAAGAAGGGAGGCCGGTAATGAGCAAGACCGTGAACGTTTCCCCTAATCAGCTAGCTGCCGACAGGGAGTTTCTGAAGCAGCACGAAGCCGATGCGCGCCGTTTGGGCGAAAAGCGCATCGTGCGCCACTCGCGTCAGGCGCGCTGGACGCACGGCATCACCATCATCGCCTGCATCCTGTTGTGCATCTCCGGCCTGTTCGTGTTCGTGCCGTCTTTGGGCCAGGCCGCGGGCGCGGACACCGTGTTCGCCATCCGCATGTCGCATCGCGTGATCGGCGCGGTGTTCGTGCTGGTGCCGCTCATCAGCGCCATTGCGGCGCCGAAGGGCGTGGCGCACATCTTCAAGAACCTGTTCGCGAAGTGGAATTCCGACGACAAGAAGTGGATGCTGCTGTTCTTCCCCTACCTGTTCATGGCGAAGTGGATTCACATGCCCGACCAGGACGAGGTGAAGTCCGGCCAGCGCTTCGCCGACGGCATGCTGTGGCTTGCCGGCGCGCTTATGGCCGTCACGGGCGTGCTGCTGGTGATCGGGTCTTCCGTTATCAGCCTGGGCGGCGCGTATGGCGTGATCCTGTGGCTGCATGACCTGGGCTTTTTGCTGATTGCCGTGTTCGGCCTGGCGCACATCTTCCTGGGCGCCGGAATTTTCCAGCCCTACCGCGGCACGCATCGCTTGATGTTCGGCGACGGCACCGTGTCCGAAGCCGACGCGCTGTACCACTGGGGCCACTGGGCACGCAAGGAACTTGAGAGCGGCCAGAAGGTCATTCGCAAGTAGATTGTTTGCGGTTGGTTGCGCGGCCCCAGGTCGCGCAACCGTAAGCCGACGAGCTGCAGGCCCGCGTCAGTAAGCAGCGCGCAAGCTGCGGGCAGGCGGCACGGCGGATGCCGACCAGCTCGATGGCCCGCCACCAATGGGCCGCAAAGCTGGCAAAGCGGCCAACAATCGGATGCCGGCCGCAGCCAGAAGGCGTGGACGGCACCCGAAAACCAACCGGCAGCGGGCACGCCCACAAAGGCAGCCTGTTGAGATATCGGGACGCAGAAAGGCGGGACGGGGCACAAACCCCGTCCCGCCTTCGTTTTGGGAGAGGGCGCGGGAGCGGGAATGCGCCGGCGTTTGTGCAAGAGCACGGGAGCGGGAGCGGGAGCACACCGGCGTTTTTCGTATGCGCACGGAAGCGCAACGTGAGAACGCGCGGGCGTCGGCGTGCGCCGGCAGTTTCGTGCAAATGACACGAAACCGAACTCTCCGGGGGTAGATACATCGGGGAAGCTGAAAATGGCAGGAAATTGAACTTTCCGAGCCTTGATCCACTCGATTCGATGTTGTCAGATTCGGAAAGTTCAATTTCCTGCCCAAAAAGTTCGCATGAGCAAGTTAAGAAGCTCGGAAAGGTCGAAATCGTGCCAACCCCAGACGGCGAAGCCAGCGGCGCGCCTTTGGCGCTTTCTTGGCTGGGCCGAGCTCTCGCTCGACCCTACGGGAAATCGAAAGATCTGGGGGGATTCCGAAGATTTGGGAGTCCTAGAAGATTCGGGAGATAGCCCCGCGCGCGATGCGGTCCCTACCCCAAGACGCTTTGCCAGTTGATGGGGGGTTCGCCTTCTTGTTGCAGGATGCGGTTGACCTGGGAATAGGGGCGCGATCCCATGAAGGCGGGCAGCGTTGCCGTAGCGCGGTTTGCCGACAGCGGCGAGGGATGCGTGGACGCCAACACATACTTGTTCGCAAGAACGCCTTCGCTTGCAAGGGGCGACAAGCCGAGGACGCCTGCGCCCTCGGGCGTTGGCGCAGCTACGATTTCGGACGCCCGAGCACCAGACACCGCATGCGAAACCGTCCGCGATCCCGTGCGAGAAGAGCTCGCTGCGCCCTGCACGTGCGCACGAGCTTTCGCCACTAGGTCGATGGCATGCTTTCCCCAGGTCAGGAACACCACCGGCTGCGGAAGCTCCAGGCAGCGGCGCACCACGTGGTCGGTAAGCACCTGCCAGCCCAGCTTGGCGTGCGACGCCGCCGCGTGCTCGCGCACGGTGAGCGTGGTGTTGAGCAGCAGCACGCCTTGCGCCGCCCACGACGTGAGATCGCCGCTTTCCGGCTGCGAACACCCCAGGTCAGCGGCCAGTTCCTTGTACATGTTGCGCAGGCTGGGCGGCAGCTTGCACCCTTGCGGCACCGAAAACGACAGGCCCATGGCCTGCCCCGGGCCGTGATAGGGATCTTGCCCCAGAATGACCACGCGCACATCGGCCGGCGCCGTGAACGCAAGCGCGTTTAAGATGTCGTTCTGCGGCGGGTAGATGGTTTGCGTTGCGCGAAGGCCCGCCACTTCGGCCAGCAGGCGCTCGGTGGTGTCGCGCACGTCGGCCGGCGCACCGGCAAGCCAAGCGGCCACGTTGGGGTTTTCGGTGGCGGCGGTGTTCGCCTTGTTCTCGATGTTGCTCATGATGTCCTTACTGGTTGAGGGCCGACCAGGCGGCGTCGGCGCCGGTTGCCGTCTTTTGCGCCCACGCCCGCTGCCGCCGTTCGCGCTGCAACTTGCACCATGTCTGCCAGTTTAAACGCCAATCGAAAGCAGCAAAACCTAGCGACAAATATCAGATTCCTTACGATACGACTCCACGAAGCCCAGGCAAATCACCAAATGCAACCGCACCACACGAAACGCAATAACATGCCCAGGCAACCGCGCCGCCCGTCCCTGCGCTATGCGGTGAGAATCTTGTTGATGATGGCTTGGGCCTGCTCGGATGCTTCCAGCAGCGCTTGGCGGTCTTCGGGCGGAATTTTCGCCAGGCGCTCGTTTAAGCGTTCGATGGACGCCATGCGGATGGTGTGCGCCATGGCCGTGCCCTCTTCGGTAAGCGACGCCTTCACCAAGCGGAAGTTCTCGGTGCTGCGATGCTTCTCCACCAGGCCCCGCTCGATGAGCGCGTTGACGGCGCGCGTGATGTGCTCTTTGGAAACGGCCAGGTCATCGGCCAGAGACGTCATGCTGGACTTCCCGCAAAACGACAAGCGGATGATGATGTCCGTCTGCGTTTTCGACAGCCCGTCACCACGGCTGCGCATAATGGCGCAGCGGGCCAGGCCCTCGTAGGCGCCCATGGCGTCGAGCACCACTTCCTCGGGCGCCAGGCGGCCCCGTAAATCTTCCGCGTTTTCGTTGCTGGTCATGCGAACCTACCTATCGGCCGGGCGCATCGGCGGTGTGCACCGAAATGCGGCGGCCATTGATCCTGTTAGCTCGGCTAGACCGGGGTCGACGCGCGCGATGGCTGGGACCGGCGAGCGGGACGGAGCGGGGTGGGTTCGTCCATCGGGCAATCGGATCGTCCAACCCCGCCCCGGCCTTAATCCGCTTGGTCTAGCAAAGCCATTTCTTTTGCCATTTTGTGTGTACGGTTGATGATTGTCAATAACGAGGGAGTATACTTTCCGCTTGATATTTATCATTTGTTAATTGTCAATCGACGGCGGCCTCGTGGTCGCCTTCATTGCCGACAGGAGGTTTCATGGGTTTAGGCATTTCGAAGAAGGAATTCCGCATGATGGCGGTGCTTTTGTCCGGCGCGTTTTTGGCCGTGCTGAATGCAACGCTTATGACGCCAGCGCTGCCCACCATCATGGGCGACATGGGCGTTGATTCCACCACGGTTCAATGGCTGACCTCGGGTTATGCACTTACCGAAGCGGTGGTCATCATCATCGCGTTGTTCCAGGCCGCACTTATCGGCATGGAGACCATCATGCCGCTGTACATCCAGGGCGTGCTGCCGTTCAGCGGCATCGCCATGCTGCCCGGCGCCGTCATCGGCGCGTTCACCGGCCTGTTCGCCGGCCGCCTGTTCGACAAGCACGGCGTGCGCCGCCCGGTGCTGGCGGGCGCCGCGGGCATCACCGTGAGCCTGATCGGGTTCGCCAGCCTGCAGATCGACACGCCCATCGTGGCGGTGACGCTGGTGTACGCCGTCATGGCCATCGGCATGCAGTTCACCATGACGCCCGTGAACACGTGGGGCGTGAACTCGCTGCCCAACGACGCCATCCAGCACGCGCAGTCCACCAGCAACACCATGAACCAGGTGGCCGCGTCGTTCGGCACCGCGCTTCTGGTGTCGGTTGCGGCCACGGTTTCGGCGAACACGACCAGCCTGACCGGGCTGGAGAACACGTTTCTCGGCTACCATGCGGCGTTCTGTACGACGGCGCTTCTGGCCGGCGTGGCTGTAGTGCTGATCGTGGCGTTGGTGCGCGACGGCAAGCGCGCGAAGGCGGGCGCGGGCGCTGTCGCAAGCCGCGTGGTGTCCGTGGACGTGAACACGCCGCTTGACGTGGCGTGCGACGTGCTAGCGAAGCGCAAGATCAAGAAAGTGCCCGTCACGCGCGACGGCGTGCTGGTGGGCGCACTGAGCCGCCGCAACATCCTGCACGCCATCATCACCGGCGAGCAGCCAGGGAACTAGGCCGCAAGCCGGTAGCGCTCGCGAGCCGGTAAACGCTCGCGAACTAACGTAACGCCCGGGCACCCACCAGAGGCCCGGGCGTTTTATGCATGCGGAACGGCACCCGGAGGCACCGTCGGCCGTTCCAAGCGGCCACTATAACGCTCTTCGCCGGCCCCCTACTTCCGCGCACTCAAAAACGTCCAGGTGCCTCCGAGGAGCCCGGGCATCGCAGTGTTCAGGAACACGAAATTATGGCCACTGTTGGACAGTTTTTTGCGTTCCTGAATGCTCTGCGGGAAACTGCGTGCAACAAAGGACGGGCTTCGCCAACCGTAGAAGTGATGCAAGCCTGTGACCTGGGGTTTTACGGATGCCGAAAAGCGTTCGCAAAACGGCAAGCACGATTCGCTTTGCGGCTTTTCAGCTTCGGCGAAATTTGTCCCCGATTCGTTCAGCTTCTCCAAATTTTGGCAAACAGTGGACGTTTTCGCGAGAAGCTGAATACGAACACGCGCCCCCGCTACCTGCGGTTTCGGTATTCGCGGACGCGTTGGGAGAATGCGGCCAGCTCTTCGGGGGTCATGTCCTCCAGGCGTTCGAGGTTGTCCATGAAGTGCGCGAGCGTGCCCTCTTGGCGGGCGCGCACCATGGCGTTGCAGTAGCTGACCACCACACCGGTGATCAGCGCGATGTAGAAGATGCTGACCACGCTGAGCACGACGGTGGTCACGCGCGCCACCGGGCCGGCCGCCGTGATGTCGCCAAAGCCGATGGTGGACACGGCCTGGAAGCTGAACCACAGGCCGTCGCCAAGCGTGTTCGTGGCCGGGTCGGCCAGCCACACCGCCACGGAGCACAGCGCGAACACGGCCAGAAACACCGCCGTGATCGGCCCAAACCCCGCCTGGCGTTCAATCTCGATCAACATACGCAACTTCCGCATGACGTTCCTTTCGCTAGTTCACCCGCAGAACTTTTGGCAGGGGGACGGCGGCGCCGATGGTGGCGGCTGCCAGCATAACCACCACGCCTTTGAGCGGGAAGCACATGATCAGCAGCAGCGCCGCCATAAGCGGCTGGCGCATGACCGCGCCCATAAGCGCCGCCGTGCACGCCGCTACGCAGAATACGGGGTCGACGCCGCTGACCAGGGCGAACCCATAGCCAAGCGAGATGCCCGAGAAGATGACGGGGAAGAAATGCCCGCCGCGCCAACCGAGGTTGATGCACAACGGCGTGACGGCCGCCTTCACGAAGCCCGTGGCAATGAGCGCGGCGGCCGGGATGGCCACATACGCCGCTTGCAGCATGGTTGCCTGCGCCTCGCCAGCGAACATGGTATAGGGCAGCGCCATGCCGCACAGCCCCAGAATTACGCCTGCGAGCAGGGATTTCGCCACCGGACGGGCGCCCATTTTGCGCGCAAGCACCTGCGTTGCGCCGCCGGACGCGTGGAACACCCAGCCCGCCGCGGTGCCCGCAAGCGCCAGCGGCACCAGCCACGCCAGCTCGGCCGCGCCGACGTTGGCGGCCGTGAAGCGCGGCAGGCCTCCCCCGCCGCCGAACACCTGGCCAAGCCCCACGAACGCGGCAAGCGCGCCGGCCACCGCGCACAGGTACACCACCGTTTTCTGCGCCTTCGGCAGCACGATGTCCACCTCGTCGCCCGCGCCGGCGCCCGCGGTCGCGCGCCCGTCGGGCGTGCCGGCAAGCGGCGCGGCAAACCCGTACAGCGGCGCGGTGAACACGGCCGTCAGCGCCGCCTGCGTGCCCACCATGGTCATGGCGCGGAAGTCGCTGCCGAATCGGCGCATGCGGTCGCCCACCCACGTGCACAGGCCCGCGATGACGCCGGTAAGCCCCGCCTCGGGGCCCACGCTGCCGCCGAACAGCAGCGGAAGCAAGGCTGCAATCGAGCGTTTCCCCAGGTGGTCATAAGGGTAACGGCCTTCGCTCTTCACGCGGGCCATAACGCTGTTCAGCTCTTCGGGCGCAAAGCCCACGTGCTTTTCGTACAGCCCGATGACCAGGCCGCCGCCCACGCACATGACAAGCGGCCACGCCAGCACGCCGAAACGACCCGGCTGCATGCCGGGCAGCGCGCCGCCCACCGCCGCGCCAAGCGCCTCGGGCAGCGTGTGCCACGCGAACTCGATACCGATGTCCATGCAGAAGAAAAACGCCCACACGAACGCGCCGGCCAGCGCGCCCGTGACAAGCACGCACGCCAAAAACAGCACGCGGTTGAGCGGTTTCGCAAGCAATCCCATGTTCCCTCCCGAAGTTAAAGCGAGCAGCGGCCAGCCGCTGCCGCAACGGTGAACAGCCGGCCGTTGCGGCAGCAGCGGGCGACAACCGGCGGGCTGCCGTGCCCGCAACGGTCAACGACCGACCATTGCGTCAGCGGCAAGAAGCCAGCAGCATCAGCTGGCGCAGCAGCTTCGCCATGGCCTAGGCAGTCACGCACTGCGGTCGTGCGGCGCGGACGACGCGAACGCGCCCGCAAGCGCGTCCGCAAGCTGCATCGCACCACAAGTTGCGCCTATTGTACCCGCGCAGCAGGGCAAAACCGACGAAGCCCGGCAAGCTGGAACCAACGAAAAGGAAAATCGACCCGAAAGTCCTGCACGGGCAGCAGCGACGTCTCTACAGAGTTTAGAACTTGGCAAGGTACCAGGTTCGGCGCTGAGCAGGGAGTTTATCGTCAATACCCGAAAATGGGTGATTCCTTTTGCGAGGGTGCATACCCTATGATGTATACGGAAGAATAATCCCGACGCGAACGTTATCGCGGCAGGCGGGGCTTTCGCAAACGGTTGCATCACGCGGACGCATGGCGGTCGCGGTGGAAGGGGGAGCATGTTCGCAGGATTGAGGCCGCATGTGCGGTGCCTGGGCTGGGCGTTTTTGCTGGCGTGGGTGTTTTGCGTGTTCTACTCGGGGTCCATGGACGGGCTGGCCAGCACCATCGAGCAGCAAACGGGCGGCGGGCCCACCGAGCTGCTGCTCAACGTGCTGCCGGTGGGAAGCGCCGTGGCCACGCTTATCATCGCGGTGGCAGCCGAAAAACGTCTGGGGCCGCCCACGGCAAGCCGCAAGATCATCGTCGGCGCGCCCCTTGTTGCCGCGGCGGCCACACCGGTGCTGCTGGTTCCGGCGCCGGATGCGCTGCTGTCATCGCTGTTGTTCGTAGCCGCCGCCGTGGCCACCGGCGCGGGCAGCGGGCTGATGTGGCTGATGTGGGGCCAACTGTACGCGAAGTTGTCGCAGGACGCCATCGAGTCGTGCGCGCCGGCGTCCGCCGTCATCGCGGCGCTGCTGTCGCTGGCGGTCATGGTGGCGCCCCCGGCTACCGCCATTGTTGCGGTGAGCGCATTCCCGCTGGTCAGCGGCTTCTTGTTCGCGAAAGAATGGCCGCACGCCGCCGCCGCGCAGCCTGCCGACTACGCGGCAGCACCCGCACGCCCGGCACCGTTTGCCGAGGCGGCAGCAAACATGGGGCACGTCGGCTTCGGCATCCTTGCGGCCTGCCTGTTCGTCAGCGTCGAGGGGTCGTTCTGGATTTCGGAAGGCTCCGACGCCCTGCCCGCGGCGGGCATTTTCGTGGCCAGCGCGCTGTTCATGCTGGCCGTCAGCATCTCGGCAACCGCCGGCCCGCGCCGCGTGTCGCTGGGGTTCGCCTACCGATGGATGTGTCCGGTGATGGTGGCCGGGTTCGCCGCGCTCATCGTGGCCGGGCCGGCGGTGGGCGCATACGCCGCCGCCATGGTGGGCATTGCCGCACGCTTCGCGTTTTGCCTGATCACGCAGATGTACTTCGCCGTATACGCCGCGCGCGGCAAGGCCACGGCCGTGCAGGCGTACGGCATGGGCTGGGTGTTCGTGCACCTGGGCGACCTGCTGGGCGTCATGATTTCCGTGCCGTTGAAAACCGCCATCGGGTATGGCGCGGTCAGCACATCAACGGCCGCGGCGGTGCTTATCGTGGCGACGGTGGCCGCGTTCATGCTAGCCATGGGCGAGGGAAACCTGTTCCCGAACTGGGATAACCTGAACGCAAAGGAAATCCCCCAAACGACGACTCTTAACGCAGCCCAGCCTGCAAGCGAAACGACCATCGAAAACGTCGGCGGCGCCACTCACCCACCGGCTCAAATGAAGCAGCCGAACCAACCGGAAGATTCTGCAGCCGACCCGCTGGAGGCGCGCATCGCCGAGCTGGCGCGCGACTACAAGCTGACGCCGCGCGAAACCGAGGTGTTCGGCCTGTTGGCGCACGGCCGCTCCATCCCCTACGTGCGCGACGCGCTGTTCATCAGCCGCGACACCGCCGCCACGCACGCCAAGCACATCTACGCGAAGCTAGACGTGCACAGCCGCCAAGAACTCATCGACCTGGTCATGGCGCAAGAATAGTGGGCGTCCTTCCGCATCCCAGGCAAGCAGCAAAAGGCCGGCCGGGAGCAACCCGGTCGGCCTTCGTTTTGCGCTTCCCCTTCGCCAGCTATTTCACGCCGCAGGCGTGTTTGGCGGCGATGCGGGCGAACGTGGCTGTGCGGCCGGCGTTGATGCCCGTGAAGTTGCTGGGGTAATGGTGCGGATAGAATCCGCCCTGGTCATTGCCGCACACGTACAGGCCGTCGATGACGCTGCCGTCCTCGCGCAGCGGCTGGCTGTTCGTGTCGGTGATGACGCCGTGCATGGTCACCAGCATGGTGCCGGCGATGCGCGCCGCGTAGAACGGCGGCTGCGTCACGGAGCTCATGCGGTACGCCGGCTTGCCGAAGTCGACGTCTTCTCCCTGGTCATACAGCTGATTGTAGCGCTCGACCGTGGCCAGGAACGTCTTCTTCGTCTCGCCTTCGAAGCCCATGATGCCGGCCAGATCCTCAAGCGTGTCGGCCTTCTTCAGCACGCCGGACTCAAGCGCCGGGCCGATCCAGAAGTTGTCGAGGTTCTCCTTGCCCACGGCCTCAAGGCTGTACACGTCGGCGTTGAACGCGGTGCCCGACGGCGCCGGCACGATGCGCGAGCAGCCGCACGTGTCGAAGCGCTCGGCGTCCTCGTAGTACTTTGCGTCGAACACTTCCCACGAGAAGTGGCCGGGCTGGTTGCAGCCCATGGCGTAGCTCATGGGGTAGCACTGGTCCTCGTTCATGAAGCGCTCGCCGCGCGCGTTCACGTGCAGGTACGGCTGGCTGCCCATGATGAACAGACTGCCGTTGTAGGGCTTGCCGAACGTGGTGTCGTCGGTCATGCCACCGCGGTTCCAGATCATCGAGCCGCCACCGGCCTCAAGCTGCGCGCCGGCCCACAGCGCCATCTTGATGCCCTGGCCCTTCTCGCCCGTGGCGCTGCCCGTGACGCACCAGTCGGTCACGCCGGGCTGCAGATCTTCGAGCATCTCGTCGTTGGCGCCGTAGCCGCCCGTGCACACGATGACGCCCTTCGCAGCGTTGACCTGGATGTATGCGCCGTCGGACTCGCGCTGGGCGATGACGCCGGTCACGCGGCCGTCCGCGTCCTGCACCAGCTGCTCGGCCGGCGTGAGGAACTTGATTTCGCCGCCAAGGCCTTCGAGCACTTCCCGCAGCGCCTTGAGGTGCAGGTAGGCCGTGTAGTTCGGGCCGTCGGGGTTGTACTGGCCCATGCAGGGGTTGTAGCACATGGCCGGGTAGTAGGCGTGCTCGTCGTCGGGCTTGTGCCACTCGAACGGGAACACCATGCCCAGCGGCGCCAGCGTGTCGGCCATCCACTCGATCATCTCGCCGGATTTTTCGGCCCACGTGCGGTACAGCGGCGGGTTGATGTCGCCGGACTCTACCTGGCTGGCGTGGTTGATGAGCTTGGCGACGTCCTCGGTGTGCTCGCCGGCAAGCTTGGAGTTCAACGCGCCGATGGCCTCGCGGGCGCACGCCAGGCCGTTGCACGACTCCAGCACGATGACCTTCGCGCCGGCCTGGGCCGCGGTGGTGGCGGCCACCATGCCGCCGTTGCCCGCGCCCACCACCACGACGTCGGCGTCGATGGTCTCGGCGATCTTCGACGGCATGGCGGGCTTTTCGCGCCAGCTGTGCTTCGCGGCGGTCTGCTGCGCTGCCACGTCTTCTTTCGTTGCCACGGAAGGCGCGCAGCCGGCCATGGCCCCGGCGGCAACCAGCGCGCCGGCGGCGCCGAAGCCCGTGAGGAAGCTGCGGCGGCTTAGGGTGTTGTTGCTCATGAGGTTGTCTCCTTCCGCGTTAAGCCTGGTTGGGAAGCAGTTTTGCTTCCTGGGCGCTGATCCAGCCCTCGGGCAGTTCCATGTCGGCGTGGCACTGCGTGCACGTAAGCACGCTTGCGCGGTGCGCCTTGTGGCAGTCGCTGCACGCCTGCTGACCGTGCTGCCAGGAGTGCGGGTTGCGGATGATGACGGCAGGGTTGTCGCTTTCGACCTCGGTGAGCGCCGTGAGGTCCTCGCGCGTGAGGTTGTGGCAGTCCTTGTTCAGGCAGAACTCGTCACCAGCCACGCCGCGCGCCTCGGTCAGCTGGGACGTGCCGCGCTCGGTTAGCTCTCCGGCGGGGTTGCCGTCGATGGCCACAAGCGTGTAGTTGCCGCTTGCCCAGCTGAGGCCTTCGCTGACCTGCTCGCTGATGACGGGCTGGTGGCAGCTTAAGCACGTGGCGTTGCTGTCGTTGGTGCGGTGCACGGCCGACAGCATGCCCGACGCGTCGGCAACCTGGTTACCCCACTTGTCGGTTGCGGCCTGGCCGGGCTCGGCCTCGTACGTTTCCAGGTAGCCGTCCATGGGGGTGTGGCAGATGGCGTTGCAGAAGCTGGGCTGCTCGTGCCACACGAACGCGCCGATGCCCGCCACCACCACAACGGCCGCGATGACGCCACCGACAATGGCGCCGCGACGGGGGCGCTTAGCCGCGGGCTTTGCAGCCGCGGACGCCGAGCCGGCCTGCGCGGCCTTCTCTTCGTTTTCCACTAGAGTCTCCTCTCCTTTTCGGTACGCACGCGCTGTGCGCAGGCTGCATACTAAGGAAAAGAAGGGGGCAAGCGCATCGCATAGACTAGGGTATATTTACGTTTCCCCAGGTGAAAGGCTGGTATGATGAACCTGACAAGGGGACAGGTCATTTGTCAGGTTATTCGCCGCGCACCAGGTCGATGAGTTCTTGGCGGCTGTGGACGCCGAGCTTGCTGTAGATGTTGCGCGTGTGGTAGTTCACGGTACCCGCCGCGATGCACAGCTCCTCCTGGATGCGCGCGCTGGTGCGGCCTTCGGCAAGCAGGGCGAACACGTCGCGCTCGCGTTCGGACAGGCCAAAGCGGTCGGCAACGGCGGCAAGATGCGCCTGCGAGCTTTCGGCAGGTTGCGCGACATCAGGAGATGCCGAAGCGTGCGCTTGGCCGCGGCTCGCTTCGCTAGCGGCCTGCTGCTGCGCGGACACGGTGGCCTGGGAAGCAGGCGCAACGCCATCGCCGCCGGCCGCCGCGGCGGCCGTCTTCCGGCTGGTGCTCAGAAACGCCACCACCAGGCCCAACAGCAACAGCTCGCACGAGGCGAACAGCAGCACGCCGGCCACCTGGGCCAGCATCACGCTGTCGACCGAGGCCTTCAACAGCGAACCGGCCGCCGACCCCAGCCAATCAAACACAGCCAGCGAAAGCCGGCCAATCAAGAACATGCGCGCGGGGCTTTCGTCCGTCAGGCGCGCCAGCAGCACGCATCCGAACAGCAGCACCAGCTCGAACGCGCAGTTGCCCACCGGCTCAAGCGCCGAGCCGAAGCCCTGCGTGCCGAAGCGCACCAGCGGCAGCAAGGCCATAAGCAGCACCAGAACCGGCACCGCAAACAGCACGAGCAGGTTGCGCCGCTCGAGGCGCGCAATGTAGGCGCCGGCGAACAGCAGCACGAACAAGCCGCTAAGCCCGTAGAACACCGCGCTGTAATCGAAACCAGCGGCGGCAATAGAGGGCATCACGGCGATGGTGAAGCCCATCAGCCCCACAAATCCCACCTCGGCAGTCACCGCGCGCTTACCGCCGCGCAAAACCGCGGCGCCTTCGCCAGCGGCAAGCGCAGCGGCGCCGGCCGCAACCGCGCCTGCGGCCCCGCCTTCGCCAGCCGTAGCCGCACCGGCGCCGGCAAGACCACCGGCTTCGCCACCCCGCGCAAGCGCATCGCAACCGACCGCGGCCGCGTCCCGCAGCGCGCCAACTCCGCCCGTACCCGCACCGCACGCCTGCTCGGCCAACCCGCGCTGATAGCGTCGCGCATACTGCAGCGCCGCCGCCGACAGCAGCGGCAACACCACCACCAGCGCCATGCACACCTCGCGCGGGATGTAGTTCACGCTGGCGCAAATCACCACGATCACGGCCAGCAGCGTGGGCAGGTTCTCCACCACCGAACGCGACGACGTGCCGCCGAACACCGACGCCCAGCGCGCCGCCATAGCCGCCGACCCTACGCCGGTCAACAATCCGCCAGCCACCACGAACGCGCTCAACGGCGCAAGCACATCCGCACAATACAGAATGGTGCCCGCCACCATGAGCACCGGGGCCGCAACAACGCCGGCGCGGCTTTCGCACACCCGCATGAACGCCTTTGTGCGCCAGATGCCCACCGCCACCGTGACGCCAAGCGCCAACAATGAACAAACATATCGAGAATCCGTGAACGACACCAGGCTGCCTGTGCGCGACGCCACCACCGCGCCCGAGTACATAAGCAGGTACAGCCACGACAGATGGAACACGAACCCCAGCAGGTCCGGGCGCAGCCGAGCAATACCCGAGAGCGGGTTATATGGCATCATATGAGCTTCTGAACTGGTGTTTTGCGTGCTACTCATGCGATTCCCCTCATGCACCCATAAAAACCATATGGGAGAAAAACAATCCCCCGAGGCACACGAACAGTGCATTTCGCACGTGGTTGGCGCCCTCTTCCGCTCCGTATTATAGCCGCAGCCCGCCGGGCGCAAGCAAATTCCGGCAGGCAGAAACAGCAAGACGAAGAGAAGAAGCAAGGAGGGAAAACATGGCGAAACTCAACATGACGCGCCGCTCGTTCACGCAACTGGCAGCCGCCACCGCAGCCGCCGTCGGCGTTGTTGCCGCAAGCGAGAGCCAAGCGCTCGCGCAGCTGCCAGCAGTCGAAGGCAAGAAGAACACCGGCGACGTCACCGTCGTGCGCAGCTGCTGCCGCGCCTGCGGCAAGAACGAGTGCGGCGTGTACGTGACCGTCCGCGACGGCCGCGCCATCAAGATCGAGGGCGATGCCGACACGGCGTTCCATTCCATGGGCAACTGCTGCACGAAGTCGCAGGCTTCGCTGCAGGCGGCCTACCACCCCGATCGTCTGTACCACCCCATGAAGCGCACAAACCCCAAGGGCGAGGCCGACCCCGGCTGGGTGCGCATCACGTGGGACGAGGCGTACAGCACCATCGCCGACAAGTTCTGGGAGCTGAAGAAGAAGTACGGCGGCGAGTCCATGTTCTTCATGGGCGGCACGTCGCGCATCTGGACGCAGCACGCCTACGCTTCGTGGCTGCAGCTGGTTGACAGCCCGAACGCCGTGACCGCATGGCAGATCTGCAAGGGCCCGCGCCACTACGTGGGAGACCTGCAGTCCGAGTTCGCGTACTCGTGGATGGCCACCACCGACCGCCCGCGCGTGTTCGTTCCCTGGGGCACCGCCACCGAGATCTCGAACTACGACGAAAGCTGCCGCGCCACCGTCGACATCGCCAACACCGCTGACACCTACATCAGCATCGACCCGCGCATGACGAACCTCAACCACGAGGCCGACCTGCACCTGTACCTGACGCCGGGTACCGATGGCGCGCTAGCGCTTTCGTGGGCCAACGTCATCATCGAGAACAACCTGTACGACAGCCTGTTCGTAAAGCGCTGGACCGACGCCCCGTTCCTAGTTGTCGAAGGCATGGAGCCTTCTGGCGGCACCATCGTGGCGCACAAGGTGACGTGGTGCGACATCAAGCCCATGGCCACGCGCCTGCTGAAGGAATGCGACCTGAAGGAAGACGGCAGCCCGCTGCGCTTCATGGTGTGGGACGACCTGGCCGGCACCGACGACGCGCACCCGCTGCACGACAACGACCCCAGCGGTCACCTGACGTACTTCGACGCCGAGACCGGCCTGTGGGAGAACGAGCCCGACGAGGTGTGGGACCAGTTCTACGAGAGCCCGCAGAAGAACCTGCCGAAGCTAACCGTGCCCGGCCGCGTTGCCATGCCAAGCCCGTTCAACCCGGAAATCGACCCGGCGCTGTACGGCGACTTCGAGGTGACGCTCAAGGACGGCAAGAAGTACAAGATGGCCCCCGTGTGGCAGCACTGGGACGCCCGCTGCGCCGAGTTCGCGCCTGAGAAGGCCGCGAAGATCACCGGCGTTCCGGCCGAGACCATCGAGAAGGCCGCGAAGACCTACGCCACGCGCATCGACCCGTCCACCGGTTACGGCAATGGCGGCATCCAGTACGGTCTGGCGCCCGAGCACGCGTGCAACGCCATCCAGAACAACCGCATCTTCGACATCATTGTCGGCATGACGGGCAACTGGGACACGCCCGCCGGCAACCGCGGCCCCAGCCTGGGCAAATACCTGGGCGTCGACGACGCGCAGCCCACCATCGCTTCCGGCCACGGCCCCGAGGACGGCGACCTGACGTACTTCCCCAACAAGATTCTGGGCCAGGACAAGATCCCCATGCTGTCGTGGTGGCAGCAGTGGGCCGACGCGAACGCCGTGCTCGACGCCATGATCGACGCCGACCCCTACCCAGTGCGCGGCGGTTTGTGCGAAGCGTCCGGCTTCATGAACCAGGCGAACTCCCACAAATACTGGAAGGGCCTCAACAGCCTGGACTTCTTCGTGGTGCAGGATTTGTGGAAGACCCCGACGGCCGGCGCCGCCGACATCCTTTTGCCCGTGTACCACTGGCTGGAAGTGGACTGCCCGCGCCTGAGCCAGGGTTCCACCGGCGCCCAAGGCGCTACGTGCCGCGCCATCGAGCCGCCCGCGGACTGCCACTTCGACGTGCAGATCGTTGTGGACGTGTACAAGGCCATGGGCATCCCCTACGCCGATGACCCCGAGGAGTTCGGCCTGCCCGCCGGCGTGACGTACCCCACGCCCGAGCAGCTGTACGACCGCACCATCTCGCCCATGGGCATGACCTGGGAAGAGTATCGCCAGGCATTCCAGGAGCACGGCTGGTGGGACTGCCGCGCCATCAACCCCGAGGTGTGGGGCACGTACCGCCGCTACGAGACGGGCATGTGCTCGGCCGAGGCCGTTGTGGGCACCACGCCCGCCGGCAACCCGATGAAGGGCATGTCCACGCCTACCCGCAAGATGGAGATCTGGTCCACGGCCATCGAGACGTTCATGCCCGGCGCCGACATGGAGCTGCCGAACTGGAAGCCCGCGCCGGAAACCGAGCTGGCCAACCCCGATATCGTCAAGGAATGGCCGTTCCTCATGACCACCGGCCGCCGCATCCCGGTGTACTTCCACTCCGAGCATCGCCAACTGCCGTGGTGCCGCGAGCTGTGGCCCGCGCCGCGCGTGGAGATCAACCCCGCCGACGCCGCCGAGCTGGGCATCGAACAGGGCGACTGGGTATGGATCGAAAGCCCGCGCGCCAAGGTGCGCCAGGTGGCCGACCTGTACTACGGCGTTGAGAAGGGCGTCATCAACTGCGAGCACCAGTGGTGGTTCCCCGAGCTTGACCAGGCCGACAAGGGTTATGGCCTGTCCACCATCAACTGCCTGGTGGAAGGCGAGAACCAAGACCCGCTGTGCGGTGCGTCGAACCTGCGCGCCTACAACGTGAAGGTGTACAAGGCAACACCCGAGAACTCGCCGTTCGGCAACCCCTGCCCCTGCGGCGATGACGGCACCGAGATCATCCACGACGCGTCCGACCCGCGCCTGAAGGCTTGGCTGCCGAACTACGAGAAGAGAATGGAGGCGTAAGCGACATGACGCAATATGCGATCGTCACCGACGTCAACCGCTGCGTCGGCTGCCTGGCCTGCAGCGTTGCGTGCAAGGTGGTCAACGGCGCGCCCGTCGGCGCGTTCTGGAACAAGACGCTGCGCATCGGCCCGACCCCGCGCGAGGAAGGCGGCAACTGGCCCGACATCGACATGTACTTCCTGACGGTGTCCTGCCAGCACTGCGAGCACCCCAGCTGCGTTGAGGTGTGCCCCACCGAGGCCAGCCACATCGCCGAGGACGGCACCGTGCAAATCGACAAGTCGAAGTGCATCGGCTGCCAGTTCTGCGCCATGGCCTGCCCGTACAACGTGCGCTATTTGAACGAGGAAGAGCGCGTGGTGGAGAAGTGCACCATGTGCCAGCAGCTGACCGCGCAGGGCGGCCTTCCGCAGTGCGTCACGCAGTGCGGCGGCATGGCCCGCTGGTTCGGCGACTTGAACGGCGACATCCGCGACTTCAAGGGCGCGCGCGGCGAAACGCTTGGCAACTTCTGCGAAGACTTCACCGACGACGATGTGTACACGCTGCCTGACATGGGCAATCACCCCAACGGGCGCTTCATCTTGCGCCGCATGAAGTGGCAAGGAGGCGAGCAATAATGGAACTGCAGTGGCCTTTGATCTTGTTCACCACGCTGACGGCCTGGGCCTGCGGCGTGTTCGGCGGCGCCGGCGTGCTTGCGCTTTCGGGCGCGGGCAAGAAGTCGCAGCAGCTGCTGTGCGTGCTGTCGGTGGTCCTGCTGGCAGCTTCCGGCATCGCCGTGTTCTTCCACCTGCAGCACTGGGAGCGCATCTTCAACGGCTTCGGCCACATCACGTCCGGCATCACGCAGGAGCTTATTGCCATCGTGGTGTTCGTGATCGTTGCCGTGGTGTACTTCGTGGCGGCGCGCAAGTCCGCCGATGGCGGCACGCTGCCGAAGTGGGCTGCCGTGCTGGCCGTGGCGATTTCCGTGGTGCTGGCCGCCGTGTGCGCGCATTCGTACATGATGCCGGCACGCCCCGCGTGGAACAACGTGCTTGAGGTGCTGTCCATCGTTGGCGCCGCGTTCCTGCTCGGCCCCGCCACGTGCGCCGTGGTGCTGGCCGCCAAGGGCGAGGACGTTGCCGCGTGCGGCCTGCCGGCCGTGGTCGGCGCCGCTATCGGCGCGGTGTGCACCGTAGCGTACGGCGCGTTCCTGCAGATGAGCGGATCGGCGTTTGTGCAGGTGGGCAAGTACTTCGACCCCACCAGCCCCACGAAGGCCATCGCCGACGTGGCTGGTGTGGCCGCCGGTCAGGGCGCGCTGATCTGGGCCGGTGCCGTTGTGGTGGGCGCCGTAGTGCCGCTGGTGTGCTGCGTGCTTGCCCGCAAGAAGGGCGACGTCGCCAGCTGGAAGGTCTTCGGCACCGTGGTCGTGGTGGCCGCACTCGCCGGCGCCATCTGCCTGCGCATGGCCTTCTACAACCTGGGCCTGTCCGTGTTCACCATGTACTAAGCCTTCAAGGTTTGCAGGGCGAAGGCACCTCCTTCGCCCCAACCTGACAAGGGGACATGACGAGGGGACAGGGCGTCTGTCAGGTCGATTTGCCCCAAAAAGCGAAGCCGCTGGCTCAACCTGTCCCATCCCCTCCACGTGAGAAGCGGGGGGCGGCCTCCAAGCCG
>NZ_CDRSTZ010000018.1:0-6074 GCF_977052095.1 Senegalimassilia sp. | reverse complement strand
ACCCACCCCCGGGGGCACCCCCTCCCCCACCCCCCCCCGGTGTCCCGGGGGGGCGGCAAAAACCCCCGCCCCGCGCGCAGCCCCGCCTGCTTCAGGTGATTCGCCCTCCCCTTACCCCCTTGCAAACGCGAATCACCTGAAGCAGGCGGGGCTTTTGCATTTTCCGAGGCCTTGGAAGCGCGCACTTTTGCGACGAGCGATCTGTCCCCTTCGACTCCGCAACCCAAACGCTCCAGCCTACAGATGCTGGTTCCAGGCACGAAATCGAGCTTTCCGAGCCTTCTTACGCGAGAAAGACGAGTTTTGGCACGATTCCGGACTTTCCGATCCCTTTCACCAGCAGCTTCGACCGCAAACAGCCTTTCGCGGCACGAATCGGAACTTTCCGAATCTTGCACGATGTTTCCAGACTCGGAAAGTTCGATTTCGTGCCATTTTGGGCGAAATGGCTGTAACGACATTCGGAAAGTCAGGAATCGTGCCATCTCGCAGCTCTCTGCGTCGCAAAACTCGAAGGGCCTGCCCCCCCTTGTCAGGTTCCGAGGTTCCGCCTACGCACAGCCGGCGCTTGCGCTATCCACGCTGCTTGCGGGCCGCGTGCGCGATGTTGGCGCATACGGTGGCGGCGAAGCACAGCATGATGGCGCCCCAGGCCAGGAACACCACGTAATTGGCGGGCGCGGCGTCGAATGCGGCGCCGAACGCCGTGGCGGCCACGGCGATGCCGATGTCAACGCAGCTTTGGCGATACCCCAGCGCCGTATCGCGCAGGCGCAGCGGCGCGCGGCGCGTGATGATGTCCATGCAGCACAGCGCCACGCCCATATTGCCCACGCCGGCAAGCACGCCGCCTGCCGCCAAGCCGGCGAAGCTTGTATGCGGCAGGCCCAGCTGCAACACGCCAAGCCCGAACGATGCGATGCACACCGGCAACACGATGGCGCATTTCCCCCGGTCAAGCGCACGTCCCAGCAGCAAACTAGCAATCATGCCGCCAATGCTGTACAGGGAAAGGTAACTTGCCGCATTCAGGCTGCCATCGAATTCGCCCACCGCAATTGCCGAGAAATGCATGACCAGGCCCGCCGCTGCAGAGTCCTCCAGCGTGACCAGCAGGACGCCCGCCAGCCACAAACCGCCGCCCCCGAACTGCGCAAGCGCACCCCGCCGCGCACGAGCAGCGCGGGGCTTGCCGGACGCACCGCCCCCTTCGCCATGCGCATCGCCGGGCAGTTTGCAGGCCGCAAGTGCCACGATGGCCAGGCACGATGCCAGAAGCAGCGCGCCGTACAGCCAGCCAGCGCCCATGGCGTCACCCAGCGCGAACGCCGCGTAGGGCCCCACGGCCATAGACGCCGACGTGGCGAACCGTGAAACGCCCAACCGCCAGCCCACGTTGCCCTCGTCGGACACATCCACCACCGAGGACACGGAAAGCGGCCAGAACACGGCCAAACCGGCGGCTTGCACCGCGCGCGCCGTAAGAAACGCGCCATACGTCGTGCAAAACGGGAACAGCGCCGAGGCCGCCGCGAACGATGCCGCACCCAGAATCATCAGCCGCTTCGTGCCGATTCTACTGGTCAGCGGCATAAGCACCGTGCGCAGCACAATGGCGAACACGATGAAGAACGTCCCCTGGAAGCCCGCGGCAGCAGCCGACGCGCCCATGCCCATCACCGCAAGCGGCGCAAGCGAGATCATGACGTTGTTCACGCCGTACATGAAAAACGAAGCCACGCACAGCAAAGCGAACGACCGCGTCGACCCCTTCCCGCTTTGCTTTCCCACTTCGCTTCCCCCGCAACGTCGCACTACCGAAAAATGCACCGCACGAAAGGGTACCATCCCTCTCGGAATTCGAAAGCACGCCTTCGCCGTTTTCGAGTCCAAAACAACTTTGCAGTTCTCATCCCCCCCCCACAAAACGCAAAAAAGCGCCCGTCCGCCATGGACGGGCGCTTCGCATTCCGCAAGTTTCAGCAACCCAGCAGCCGCCGGCGCTTCCCTACAGGTGCAGCACGCGGTCGCGAATTTCCTGGGTGCGACCCTGGTTCCAGAACTGCGTGCCGATGTAGCCGCACGTGCGGCGGGCGACGTTGAGCTTCTCCTGGTCGCGGTTGCCGCACTTCGGGCACTCCCACACCAGCTTGCCGTCGTCCTCGACGATCTGAATTTCCCCGTCGTAGCCGCACACCTGGCAGTAGTCAGACTTCGTGTTCAGCTCGGCGTACATGATGTTGTCGTAAATGTACTGCATCACGCGAATAACGGCCTTCAGGTTGTCCTGCATGTTCGGCACCTCGACGTAGCTGATGGCCCCGCCCGGGCTTAAGCGCTGGAAGTTGCTTTCGAACTTCAGCTTCTCGAACGCGTCGATCTGCTCGGTGACGTGCACGTGGTAGCTGTTCGTGATGTAGCCCTTGTCCGTGATACCCGGGATAATGCCGAAGCGGCGCTGCAGGGCCTTCGCGAACTTGTACGTGGTGGACTCAAGCGGCGTGCCGTACAGCGAGAAGTCGATGTTCGTGGCGGCCTTCCACTCGTTGCACTTGTCGTTCATGTGCTGCATGACTTCCATGGCGAACGGCGTGCCCTCGGCGTCGGTGTGGCTGTGACCCGTCATGTACTTCACGCACTCGTACAGGCCAGCGTAGCCCAGGCTGATGGTGGAGTACCCGCCGTACAGCAGCTTGTCGATGGGCTCGCCCTTCTTCAGGCGCGCCAACGCGCCGTACTGCCACAGGATGGGCGCGGCGTCGGACAACGTGCCCTTCAGGCGTTCGTGACGGCACATGAGCGCTTTGTAGCACAGCTCCAGGCGCTCGTCGAAAATCTCCCAGAACTTCGCCATGTCGCCGTGCGAAGACAGCGCCACGTCGGGCAGGCTGATGGTGACGACGCCCTGGTTGAAGCGGCCGTAGTACTTCGGCTTGCCCGGCTGGTAGTTGCCGGCGTTGGCCACGTTGTCGTAGCCGTTGCCCGTGCGGTCGGGCGTCAGGAAGCTGCGGCAGCCCATGCACGTGTAGCAATCGCCGTTGCCCTCGGTCTCGCCCTTGGAAAGTTTCAGCTCGCGCATCTTCTTCTCGGAGATGTAGTCGGGCACCATGCGCTTGGCCGTGCACTTCGCCGCCATCTTCGTGAGGTAGAAATACGGGCTGTCCTCGGTGATGTTGTCTTCCTCAAGCACGTAGATGAGCTTGGGGAACGCCGGCGTGATCCACACGCCTTCCTCGTTTTTCACACCTTCGTAGCGCTGGGCAAGCGTTTCCTCGATGATCATGGCGAGGTCGCGTTTTTCCTGCTCGTTGCGCGCTTCGTTTAAGTACATGAACACGGTGACGAACGGGGCCTGGCCGTTGGTGGTCATGAGCGTGACCACCTGGTACTGGATGGTTTGCACGCCGCGGCGGATTTCGTCGCGCAGGCGCGTTTCCACCACGTCGGCGATGCGGTCGGTGTTGGCCTCAAGGCCGAGCGCGTTGATTTCCTGCAGCACCTGACGGCGGATTTTCTGGCGGCTGACCTCGACAAACGGGGCCAGATGCGTCAGCGAGATCGACTGGCCGCCGTACTGGCAGCTGGCCACCTGCGCGATGATTTGCGTGGCGATGTTGCATGCGGTGGAGAAGCTGTGCGGGCGCTCGATGAGCGTGCCGGAGATGACGGTGCCGTTTTGCAGCATGTCTTCCAGGTTCACCAGGTCGCAGTTGTGCATATGCTGAGCGAAGTAGTCCGAGTCGTGGAAGTGGATGATGCCCTCGTTGTGGGCCTCCACCACGTCGGCGGGCAGAAGCAGGCGCATGGTGATGTCCTTCGACACCTCGCCGGCCATGTAGTCGCGCTGCACGGAGTTCACCGTGGGGTTCTTGTTCGAGTTTTCCTGCTTGGCTTCCTCGTTGTTGCATTCGATAAGCGACAGGATTTTGTCGTCGGTGGTGTTCGACTGGCGCTTGAGCGTTTGCAGGTAGCGGTAGATGATGTACTTGCGCGCCACGGTGTAGCGGCCTTGCGCCATAATCTGGTTTTCCACCATGTCCTGGATTTCCTCGACGGACACAGTGTGGCCGGAACGGTTGCACAGCCACTCGACGCTGTGGGCCGCCAGCGCGATCTGATCGTCGGTCAGGCGCTCCTCGGGGGCAACTTCCCCGTTGGCACCCTTGATGGCGTTGACGATCTTGCTGATGTCAAACGTCACCTCGGAGCCGCTGCGCTTGATGATTTTCATGCCGCTCACACCCTTCTTGCTTGCTGCAGACGCCCGCGCGGGGCGCCTTAATCGTTCTTTCCACGTGCCCCTGCGGGCGCTTGCCTTTGTTACCGTTTTCCGCGCGCAGAACCCTAGGCAGGGCGTGACCTGCGCGTTCGGAAATTTCGTGAAATTTTGCGGCCCCGTCCCTTTCGGGCCGCTTGGTCGGTGTCCCTATAATACGTCATTTCGCCACCATATATTGTGTTTTCTTGGCTTCAAAAATCCATGGATAGGGGGTGTTGGTTGTTTTCCACCGCGGCGGAAAAACGGCAAAATCCCCGGTGGGCATTCGAAGAACAGGGTTTTTCAAACGATGAAAATCAGGTAGTTTTCCACCGCGAAAATCGCTGTGGATTTTCGGCAAACGGGTGCGCAAACGAACGATTTTCCAACATGTCCGCAACAAAGGCTTGACGCGACGATGGAAAATGTAGCAAGAGGGTGGGTAGCGCCCGGCAATGCCCGATGGCGCCGGATGGCTGCGCTGGATGAGGCGCAAGCCCATGGCCTAGGCGAGGCACGATAGGTATGCAAGCCCGAAACGACAGGGCACAAGCCGAGCGACCGCTCACGCTCCAGAACGCAAAACGGCCCCTTGCGCCTGAAGACTTTCCCGTTTGCAAGGGGTGGGGGGGGGACGGAAAGTCTCCAGGCACGAGGGGCCGCTGAAAAAGCAAGCTGGAAATATGGAGGGGCAGCTTGCTGGGTTGAGTTTTCAAAAGCCGCCACGCCGCCGGGGAGGGGCCGGCCGGCGTGACCGTTTTTCGTAGGGCCAACCTGACAAGGGGACAGGTCGTTTGTCATGCGGGCGACGGGAACCGCCCGCCAGCCGACCGTTCCCGTAGGGCGGAGCGAGAGCTCCGCCCCGATTAGGCAGCGCCCGAAGGGCGCGTCACCTTCTTCCGGGGAACGCGGCACATATAAGTTGGTGTCGCGCTTCGCGCTCTTTTGGGTGGGCCGAGCTTTCGCTCGACCCTACGGAATCTTGCGGAAAGGCCGGACCGCTCACCTAGTAGAACATGAAGACCGAGAGGCCCGCGCCGTAGAAGGCCACTCGGAGGCAGACGGCGCCGGCCAGGGCGGCGGCTGCGGCAACCGCGCCGAAGAGCTTCCAGCTGGCCGCGTCGCCCTTCTTCTTGGCGAGGAAGGAGCACACCAGGGGCACGATCGCGCCGACGATCACCGCGCCGAGCCACAGCAGGGCGGCCTGGTCGCCGATGGCGGCGCCGGCGTCGACCATTGCCTTGGTGGGGTGGGTCGGGTCGAAGTAGTAGCCGACCTGAGCGAACGAGCCCGCGCTCATCTGGACGTAGGCGGCGTAGGCCGCGGTGCACACGGCGCCGATGACGGAACCGACGATTGCGGGCATACCCAGCGCTTGCGTGTCCTCGCCCTTGGCGGCCAGCACCACGGCCACCGTCGCGGGGCCGAGCAGGCAGGCGGCGCCCACGATGGACAGCACCTCCAGCACGGAGTTCCACGCCGGGCGCGCCGGCATCATATACGAGTGCGCGCACACCGCAGCCAGCACGACCGAGATCGCGATCGCCAGCACGGCCATCCACTTCGGCAAGGTCCCGCCGTCAGCGGACTTGCGAGCCATCACAAAGTACGCCACGGCGATGACCACGAACGCCACGATCGCGATCAATTCCTGCGTGATGCCGGACGTGATGTGGCCGAAGCCGTTGAAGATGCGCTCCCAGTGCTGCAGGTGGAAGAACACCGCGATCCCGCCGAGCGCCAGCAGCACGCAGCTCAAGACCGCCAGCAGCTGCTGCGACTTCTTCCCGGCGCCCTTCAAGGCCAGCACGCCCTG
>NZ_CDRSTZ010000017.1:0-34840 GCF_977052095.1 Senegalimassilia sp. | reverse complement strand
GTCGACCTCATCTTCGGTTACCCCGGCGGTCAGGCCATCAAAATCTACGACGCGCTGTACGACAGCAAGCAGCTGCACCATGTGCTCGCTCGTCACGAGCAGGGCGCCGTGCACGAGGCCGACGGCTATGCGCGCGCCACGGGCAACGTCGGCGTCGTCATCGTCACGTCCGGCCCCGGCGCCACGAACACCGTCACCGGCATCGCCACGGCTTACATGGACTCCGTGCCGCTCGTGGTCATCACCGGCCAGGTGCCGCGCGGCGTCATCGGCACGGACAGCTTCCAGGAATCCGACATCGTCGGCATCACCATGCCGGTGGTGAAGCACTCGTTCCTGCTACAGTCCACCGACGAGCTCACCACCACGTTCCGCGAGGCGTTCCACATCGCCGCCTCCGGCCGTCCCGGCCCCGTGCTCATCGACATCCCCTCCGACATCCTGTCCGAGAAGATGATCTTCAACTATCCCGACAAGGTGAACCTGCCGTCGTATCGTCCCACGTACCGCGGCAACGCCAAGCAAATCCGCGCGGCCGTGCAGCGCATCGCCCGTGCCCAGCGCCCCGTGCTCTACGTCGGCGGCGGCATCATCAGCTCGAACGCCACCGACGAGCTCGTGGAGCTGGCCAACTCGCTTCAGCTGCCCGTCGTCACCACGCTCATGGGCAAAGGCGCGTTCCCGGCATCGAACCCGCTGAATTTCGGCCCGGTGGGCATGCACGGCTCGAAGTACGCCAACCTTGCCATGACGGAATCCGACCTCATCATCGCCTGCGGCGCGCGCTTCTCCGACCGCGTCACCGGCAAGCTGTCCGAGTTCGCGCCGCACGCCGATGTCATCCACATCGACATCGACCCGGCCGAGATCGGCAAGATCCGCGAGGTGCAGATCCCCATCGTCGGCGACCTCAAGGGCGTGCTTTCAGGCATCAACGAGGCCGTGAAGAAGTCGGGCGCCACGCCCATCACCGGCCCGTGGCTCGAGCAGATCGCCGAATGGCGCCAGCGCTTCCCGTTCTATCACAGCGACATCGCCGAGGTTCCCGGCAAGATCGTGCCCGAACTGGTCATGCAGAAGCTCTCGCGCAAGCTCGACCCGGAAAAGTCCGTCGTCGTCACCGAGGTCGGCCAGCACCAGATGTGGGCTGCCCAGTTCATCGACCGCGAGTGCCCGCGCACGTTCTTGTCCTCCGGCGGCCTTGGCACCATGGGATTCGGCTTCCCGGCTGCCATCGGCGCGGCGTTCGGCTGCCCCGACAAGCAGGTCGTCTGCATCGCTGGCGACGGTTCGTTCCAGATGAACAGCCAGGAAATGGCCACGGCCGCCATCAACGGCGTGCCCGTGAAGGTGCTCATCCTCGACAACCGCGCGCTCGGCATGGTGCATCAGTGGCAGAAGCTGTTCTACCACGAGCGCTACAGCTTCACCGAGCTGTCCGCCAACCCCGACTTCTGCAAGCTGGCCGACGCCTACAGCTGGGCAAGTCGCCGCATCGAGAAGCCCGAAGAGCTCGATGCCGCGCTTGACGAGATGCTCGCCTGCGAAGGCCCGTTCCTGCTCGACGTTGCCATTCCCGACAACCAGAACGTGTTCCCCATGGTGGCTCCCGGCTCTGCCATGAGCGACGTCATGGGCGCCATCGACGTGGCCGTCGGCGCCGTGCGCACCGACATGCCGAACCAGGCCCCGGCGCCCGCGCCGCAGAAAAGCCCGTGCGCGAAGATTGACGCGCAGTTCGGCGGCCGGTGGGAAAACGATCCCGAGGATAAAGGCCCGCGCGAAGGCGAAGCGCCCGCGGCCGACGTGGAAGGGGAAGCCCGATGAAACACATTCTGTCTGTTCTGGTTGAGAACAAGCCCGGCGTGCTCTCGCGCGTCACGGGCATGGTCTCGCGCCGCGGCTTCAACATCGATTCGCTGTCGGTCGGTCCCACCGAAGACCCCACCATGTCGCGCATCACCATCATCGTGAAGGCCGACGAGCTTGCCTACGAGCAGCTCACGAAGCAGCTCAACAAGCTCATCAGCGTCTTCAAGATCACCGACCTCACCGACGTGGCTGCCATCGAGCGTGAGCTGGTGCTGTTCAAGGTTAACGCCGCGCCCGATCGCCGCAACGAGATCATCGAGATCGCCAACGTGTTCCGCGCGAAAATCGTCGATGTGGGCCGCTCCAGCCTCACCATCGAGGCCACGGGCGACGAGTCGAAGCTCAAGGGCATGGAAGATCTCTTCCGCGCCTACGGCATCAAGGAAATCACGCGCACGGGCAAAATCGCCATGTCGCGCGCCTCGAAGGACGCCTAAGGGGGCAAGCCGTGAACGATTCGCGCCAGGCGCTGTGGCAGCGCCGCTTGCGCATGTGGGGCACTCCGTGAAGGTAGGCCGCCAGGCACTGAATCGGTAGGGTTTCACGCTATACTTACGGGTACATCAGCCAAGAAGAAAGGACATCACCACCATGGCTGTTACGATCTACTATGAAAACGACGTCGATCCGAAGATCATCCAGGGCAAGAAGGTCGCCATCATCGGCTACGGTTCTCAGGGCCATGCCCATGCGCTGAACCTCATGGACTCCGGCGTTGACGTGCGCGTTGGTCTGCGCGAAGGCTCCAAGAGCTGGGCGAAGGCTGAAGAGGCCGGCCTGAAGGTCACCACCATGGACCAGGCCGCCGAGGAAGCCGACGTGATCATGATTCTCGTTCCCGACGAGCTGCAGCCCGAGGTGTACGAGCAACACATCGCTTCTCACCTGCATGCCGGCAACACGCTTGCGTTCGCTCACGGCTTCAACATCCACTACGGCTACATCAAGGCTCCCGAGGACGTCAACGTCATCATGTGCGCCCCGAAGGGCCCGGGCCACATCGTCCGTCGCCAGTACACCGAGGGTTCCGGCGTGCCGGATCTGGCATGCGTTGCGCAGGACGCCACGGGCGACGCTTGGGACATCGTCATGTCCTACTGCTGGGGCGTCGGCGGTGCTCGTTCCGGCATCATCAAGGCCACGTTCGCCGAGGAAACCGAAGAGGACCTCTTCGGTGAGCAGGCTGTGCTGTGTGGCGGCCTCGTCGAGCTGGTGAAGGCCGGCTTCGAGACGCTGACCGAGGCAGGCTACCCGCCCGAGCTGGCTTACTTCGAGTGCTACCACGAGATGAAGATGATCGTCGACCTCATGTACGAGTCCGGCATCCACTTCATGAACTACTCCATCTCCAACACGGCCGAGTACGGCGAGTACTACGCCGGCCCGAAGGTCATCAACGAGCAGTCTCGCGAGGCCATGAAGGAGATTCTCAAGCGCATCCAGAACGGCGAGTTCGCCAAGGAGTTCGTTGCCGATTGCAAGAACAACCACAAGTGGCTGCTCGAGCAGCGTGAGGCCATCAACAACCACGAGATCGAGAAGACGGGCGCCAAGATCCGCAACATGTTCTCCTGGGTTAAGTCCGAAGAAGAGTAATTGAGTTCCGGTTGCCTGACGGCAACCGGACACTGTCGACGCTGCGGCCGCGCGTGGCGCCCCCATCTTGCCGTTCAGCTGCGCGGGCATGGCCCAAAGGCCAGCCCAGCCGAGCTGGGCGCGCCCGCTCGGGCGCATAGATGGTTTGTCAACAAGCCACTGGCTTGTTGACTCGCGACAATCTGGGGCACCACGCGCGCCCTCGCTGACTTGCTCTGCGCATCGAGTTCAACTTGGTTGCTAGTATGGCGGCCTGCAAGGCTTGGGCGTGCGATGGGGCTCTTTTGGAAAAGGTATGCTGCCTTTCTCCGAATTAAATCCCGCTGTGCGATTGCGCGGCGGGATTTTTCGTATCATGGGGGCGTATGCGATTTCACGACGAAGGGTGGTTTGCAGCCATGGCGAAAAAGGTTCTGGTTACGGAAAAGCTTGCCGAGGCGGGTCTAGCGCGCATGCGTGAAAGGGGCCTTGAAGCTGATGTCAAGTTGAAGATGTCCACAGAAGAACTCATCGCCACCATTCCGGACTACGATGCGCTTATCGTGCGCTCGGCAACGCACGTCACGCGCGAGGTCATCGAGGCCGGCAAGAAGCTGCGCATCATCGGCCGCGCGGGCGTCGGCGTCGACAACGTCGACGTGGACGCGGCTACCGAAGCGGGCGTCATCGTGTGCAACGCGCCCACGTCGAACATCGTTTCCGCAGCCGAGCAGACGATGTGCCTGCTGCTTGCCTGCGCACGCAACACCGCTCAGGCCAACGCCAGCATGCACGCGGGCGAGTGGTCGCGCGGCAAGTTCTGCGGCTCGGAGCTTTATGAGAAAACGCTGGCCATCTTCGGCCTCGGCCGCATCGGCGGCTTGGTGGCCGAGCGCGCCCGCGCCTTCGGCATGCACCTGGTCGGCTACGACCCGTACTGCAGCCCCGAGCGCGCCGAGCAGCTTGGCGTGGCGCTGTACGACAACATGGAGGACATCCTGCCGCTGGCCGACTTCATCACCGTGCACCTTCCCAAAACGGAAGAGACCATCGGCATGTTCGGCCCCGACCAGTACGCGGCCATGAAAGACGGCGTCATCCTCGTCAACGTGGCGCGTGGCGGCATCTACAACGTTGATTCGCTGGCTGACTTCCTTGCTGCCGGCAAAATCGCAGCGTGCGGCATCGATGTTTTCGAAACCGAGCCGTGCACCGAAAGCCCGCTGCACGAGTTCCCGAACGCCATTCTCACGCCTCACCTGGGCGCTTACACCCGCGAGGCCCAAACGCGCGCAGGCGTGCAAATCGCCGAATACGTGGCCGCCGGCCTTGAGGGCAGCGTCGTTCCCACGGCGCTGAACATGGCGCCCGTGCCGCCTGAGGTCATGGACGCTGTCGGCCCGTATGTGCCCGCGTGCCAGATGATGGGCAGCATGCTTGCCCAGCTCGGCGGGGAAGTGCCGAAGCGCCTGTCGCTCACCGCTGCGGGCAAGGCCGCGCCTGCCGACCCCACCATCCTCGTTGCCGGCACCATGCAGGGTCTGCTTTCCTATAAGAACCTCGCCACGGTCACGCCCGTCAACGCCGAGGCCGTCGCACGCCGCCACGGCATCCACGTCGACACGGGCGCGCACGCCTCTGCCGGCGCCTACGCCTCTTCGGTCACGGTCGTCGCCGACGGCCGTGAAGTCGGCTGCACACTTTCCGGCGAAGACCAGCACGTCCGCCTCATCTCGCTGCTCGGCTACAAGGTGGACATCGCTCCGGGCCCGCAGGCGCTCATCTTCGAGTACGTTGACCGCCCCGGTCGCGTGGGCACCATCGGCTCCATCCTCGGCGACGCCGGCATCAACATCACCACCATGCAGATCGTCAACGACCCCGATGCGGGCCAGGCCATCGTGTACATGAACATCGAAGGCGAGCTTGACGACAGCGTGCTCGCGAAGCTGCGCGAAAGCCTCGAGGACCTGAAGAACCTCTGGTACGTGAAGCTCTAGGCCAGAGCACGAGCAGCCCCATCAGCTCGAATCAGCGCCCGGTATCCGGTGAAATCCGGTTACCGGGCATTTTGCGCTATCGGTATCCGTTCCACCTACCTGTTGCCCGGTCGTCCTACTCCTGAAGTCCGCCAAAAATCCGTCCCAGATCGAACATGGGCAGGTTTCGGTATATGGGTAGTGAGATGCTCGGACTTTTCGGGGTTGAAATGCCGCGAATGTACTAGAATAAATGCACTCTGCAAGTAACCCGAAAGGAACAGAAATGACGCGCAAGATCGCAATTTTCGACACGACGCTGCGCGACGGCGAGCAATCGCCGGGCGCTTCCATGAACACCGAGGAAAAGCTAGTTGTCGCGCGTCAGCTGCTACGTTTGAACGTGGACGTCATCGAAGCTGGATTCCCCATTTCCAGCCCTGGTGATTTCGAGAGCGTCCGCCGCATTGCCGAGCTGGCTGGCGACGACGCAACGGTCGTGGGCCTGACCCGCGCCGTTGAGAAGGACATCGACCGCGCGGCCGAGGCGCTCAAGTACGCCAAGCGCCCCCGCATCCACACCGGCATCGGCGTCAGCCCCAGCCACATGCACGACAAGCTGCGCATCACCGAGGACCAGTGCATCGAGCGCGCCGTGGCCGCCGTCTCCTACGCGAAGAAGTACGTCGAGGACGTGCAGTTCTACGCCGAGGACGCAGGCCGCGCTGATTACGCGTTCCTCGCCAAGGTCATCCAGGCCGTTATCGAGGCCGGCGCCACCGTCGTGAACATCCCCGACACCACCGGCTACAGCCTGCCCGACGAGTTCGGCCAGCGCATCAAGTACCTCATGGAGAACGTGCGCGGCATCGAAAACGCCACGGTATCCGTCCACTGCCACAACGACCTGGGCATGGCAACGGCCCTGTCCCTGGCCGGCGTGCGCAACGGCGCAACGCAGGTCGAGTGCACCATCAACGGCCTCGGCGAGCGCGCGGGCAACACGGCCATGGAAGAAGTCGTCATGGGCATTCGCATGCACGGCGACGAGCTTGACGCCCACACCGACATCAACACGCGCGAGTTCATCAAGGCTTCGCGCCTCGCGTCGTCCATCACCGGCATCAACGTGCAGGTCAACAAGGCCATCGTCGGCGCGAACGCCTTCGCACACTCCTCGGGCATCCATCAGGACGGCGTGCTGAAGAAGCGCGACACCTACGAGATCATCGATCCCGCCGAGGTCGGCGCCGGCCAGTCGCAGATCGTGCTCACCGCCCGCAGCGGCCATGCTGCGCTGAAGCATCGCCTCGAAGAGCTCGGCTACGAGCTTGATAAGGAACACCTTGACCGCATGTACGACGCCTTCCTCGACTTGGCCGACAAGAAGAAGGAAGTCTACGACGAAGACCTCGAGTCGCTCATGCACGAAAGCCGTCGCAACGAAACGGCGGTCTACACGCTTGAGTCCGTGCAGATTTCCTGCGGCTTCCCGCTCACGCCTACGGCAACCGTCACGCTGCGCAACGCCGCTGACCAGGTTGTCACCGCATGCGATTTCGGCACTGGCCCCATCGACGCTATGTACAAGGCCGTGAACAAGATCGTCCAGGTCGAAAACGACCTGTCCGAGTTCTCCGTGCAGTCCGTCACGCGCGGCATCGACGCCCTCGGCGAGGTCACCGTGCGCGTCACCGCCCCCGACGGGGAAGTGTACACCGGCCGCGGTGCCGACGGCGACATCGTCGTGTCGTCCGCCAAGGCATACCTGAACGCCTTGAACCGCCTCATCAACGACAAGGCGGAGCATCGCAAGTAAGTAAACGCAACGCAAACGCATTGCCAAAAGGCCTCGCAACTTGCGAGGCCTTTTCTATTCAGATATGCAATACGTCAGGCTATTTCTGATTCCGTCGCCATAAAAGAAGCGGCACCGGAATCCCGATGCCGCTTTAAGTGCCAGTATGGGCAATCCTTACAGATTGCGCCGCAGCTGCGCCTCTTTGATCTCCATCTCAAGCGAGTTATGGATGATGTTGGCGAAAGGTCCGGCATTCGCGGACAGGTGCTCAACGCTGGTCTGATCGCATCGGCGAATGAAGTAATACAGAAACGCGCACGTGTAAAACTCGGCCAAGAAGTCGATGTTGTCCTGCGGCAGATAGCGGTTCGACAAAATGATGTCGATGTCGCGCTTGATCGCGTTCACGTACAGGTTGTACAAATAGTTGCGCAGCGAGTACGGCCCGTTGTCGATCAGCGCCTCGCGATAGAAGTGACGACGGTTCTCGAGCACCTCGGCGAAGCACTCGAAGAACTCCGCATGGTCAAGCGAGCGCACGCCAGACTTCTGCGTAATATAGTAAGGGAAGTGGGAAATGGAATCCTCGCTGGGCTTTTCGTACAGCAGCACCGACTCCGAGAAGTGCTTTTTCAGAACCTGCCCCATG
This sequence comes from Senegalimassilia sp., assembly GCF_977052095.1. NCBI lineage: Bacteria > Bacillati > Actinomycetota > Coriobacteriia > Coriobacteriales > Coriobacteriaceae > Senegalimassilia > Senegalimassilia sp. Next base: position 26,964 of record NZ_CDRSTZ010000017.1, on the reverse strand, counting down.
TCATAGCGGAAAATCCAGATGATCAGGCGATCTTTATTCTCGAAGTGATAGTAGAACGTTTTGCGGTTCTTTCCTGTTCTTTGAACGATATCGCTGATGGACACTTTCCGAAGCGGCATCTCGTCGCACAGCGAAACGAACGCATCCGCTATCAGCAACATGGTCGAAAGCGCGTTCATAGGACAGCTCCTCTCTGTTTGTAGCGTCTTCCCGCATCGCGCAAGCCCATTGTATAGGTCGCAGATATGAATTACTAGGACATATTTGGAATAATGAGTAATTGCACGTTCTGAGTATACGTGCCGAATTACCAGAATGGTCAAGAGAAACGGGAAAACTCGTCACCAAAACCTATAAATATGTGAGTGTTGCCTATACAAAAACACACACAATCTCATTTCTGTCCATCGCACGCTAGAAATCAAGTCCGTAGAATACAACCAGAAGGTAACGAGAAGAGGTTTGAGGATAATCCGATGGCCGAAACTTGTTGAATTGGGTAACAGTGCAAAGGTAAGCAGACGAGCTCAGCTTTACACCATTCTCAGACGAGGAAGCCCAAACCTTTAACGCTCACTAGCATCATTCGGAAAGGAGCTGTGCTGTGGCAAAGTACCAGAAATTGCTGGAGCCCCTCAAGATCGGTAACGTGGAGCTGAAGAACCGCTTCGTCATGCTGCCGATGACCATCGAGAAGGTAGACAACTACCATGTCACCGATGACTTGGTGGACTTCTACGAGAAGCGCGCTGAGGGCGGTGTCGGCCTGGTTGAAATCGGTTCTGCATACGTGTGCGACTGCTTTAACACCACGCCGAAGTATCACACCACCACCGGTGCTTGCGGCATCTGGGACGACGAGTTCATCCCCGGCTTCAAGCGCGTTGCCGATGTGTGCCACAAGCATGGTTCCAAGGTTGCCGCTCAGCTGCAGCTCTGCTACGAGTGGCGTGCCACGGGCGACGATCCGCTGCTGTCCTACTCTCCTTCGAAGGACGTCATGAGCGGCCCGTTCGTCGGTATGCCCGAGCGTGAGTTCACCAAGGAAGAAATCGCCATCCTGGTCGACCAGTACGGCGCTGCTGCAAAGCGCTGCAAGGAAGCCGGCATCGACATCATCGAGATTCATGCAGGCATCGGCTACATGGTCATGCGCTTCCTGTCGAAGTACTCCAACCATCGTACCGACGAGTATGGCGGATCTCCTGAGAACCGCGCTCGTCTGCTGACCGAGATCATCGACAAGATCCATGAGACCTGCGGCGCTGACATGCCCATCCTCATCCGTATCTCCGCCGACGACCTTATGCCTGGTGGCAACCGCATCGAGGACACCCTCGAGCTCGTGCCGATCATCGAGAAGCACGGTGTGGACGCTTGGTCCGTGCAGGCTGGCTTCCATGAGGCTCCTCGCCCCGTTGCTAACCAGATCGTTCCCGAAGGCGAGTTCATCGATTTGGCCAAGCAGGTCAAGACGGTCACGAACAAGCCTGTCTTCCCTGGCACCCGTATCAACACGCTTGATATGTGCGACAAGATCATGAACGAGGGCTACGGCGACGCCGTCGGCATGGGCCGTCAGTTCATCGCCGATCCGGAGACCGCCAACAAGGTTGCCGCTGGTCATCCCGAGCAGGTTCGTCCTTGCATCGTGTGCAGCCGCTGCCTCGACAACATCTTCATCGGCAAGCCGTGCCAGTGTTCCGTCAACGCTCATGTGTGGCAGGGCGTCAAGGTCGGCACTCCTGAAGAGCATCCGGCCGAGAAGCAGAAGCACGTGGTCGTCATCGGTGCCGGCCCTGGCGGTTGCGAAGCTGCTCGCGTTGCAGCCATCCGCGGCCACAAGGTCACGCTGATCGACAAGAGCGACCGCGTCGGCGGCCTGCTGAACATGGCTCAGGTCCTCAATGCGAAGATCGAGCCCCTCGTGAAATACTGGAACGAGGAGATTAAGCTGCATCCCAACATCGAGCTGAAGCTCAACACGAAGGTCGATGCTGCTGCTGTTAAGGCTCTCAACCCCGACGAGGTTATCGTTTCTCCTGGTGGCGGCATCATCGCTCTGGATGTGCCCGGCATCAACGGCAAGAACGTCGTTAAGTCCGAGGACATCAAAGAGATGTGCGCCGGCAAGGTTCCCGAGGGCAAGGGCATGCTGTGGAAGGCAGCCGTTGCAGCCATCAAGGCTCAGGGCGGCACCGTTGAGTTCATGCGCTTCGGCCTGAACATGGCATCGGGCCCGACCGCAATCGTCGGCAAGCGCGTCGTGGTTATCGGCGGCGGCTTCGCCGGCCTGGAAGTTGCTGAGGCTATGTGCGAGAACCGTCAGATCACGGTCATCGAGGAAGCCAAGAAGCTCGGTAACGGCATTGGCATTATCGACAAGAACCCCACTATCAACCTGGTCAAGTCCAAGGGCGTCAAGCTCATGCCGCTGACCAAGCTGGTCGAGGTCACCAAGAAGGGTGCCAAGGTCCAGAACGTCGAAACCGGCGAAGAGACCCTGCTCGAGTGCGATACCGTCCTTACGTCCCTCGGCGTTGAGCAGAACACTGCTCTGTACGACGAAATCAAGGCCGTGTTCCCGAACGCCATCCTCATCGGCGACGCTACCACGCCTGCTGGCAAGGTTTTCCGTACGCTCGAGGCTGTCAAGGGCGGCTACGAAGCGGCTATGTCCATCTAGCATCCGCTCTCGCAACCTTCCGCTTAGGTTCGTTGCATGACATTTAGCGAGGCATCTGCCTCAATCCCTGAGGGGATGCCTCGCATTCACATTCTTTTGGTTCAAACACTGTAAGTGTTTTGAATAAAGGTAGGTAAGTAGTTCCCAGTTAGTTTCCTTAAGGAGGAAAAATGGATTACAGCTACACCCCGGAACAACTTGAGATCAAGCGCGGCATTCGTGAGTGGGGCAAGAAGCACCTCACCGAGGAGGCAATCGCTGCCGGTTATAAGAACCGTGGCATCGCTCCTGAGATCGCTAAGTCCTGGGTTGACGAGGGCTGGGGTCTGTATGGCCTGCCCGAGGAGTACGGTGGAAAGCCGGTCGACCATCAGACGATGGCAATGATCATTGAAGAGCTGAACCACTGCGGCGGCAACATCCCCATGGCTCCCAATCTGCTCATCATGTTCGACATGTGCGAGTTTGGTAACCCTGAGCAGGTTAAGTACGCCATCGACTACTACAAGGAGAACGGCTACCCGCCGTACTGCCTGGCCATCTCCGAGCCCGGCGCTGGCTCCGACAACCAGGGCATGACCACCACCGCCACGAAGGGCGAGGATGGCAAGATTCACATCAACGGCACCAAGACGTGGGTGACCTCTGGTGAGACCGCTGGCGGCTTCATCGTCGTGTGCAAGGACGAGGATCCTTCTCGCGAGAACAAGAACATGTCCATGTACCTGGTTCCCTCTGACGCCAAGGGCGTTACCATCGAGCCGCTGAACAAGATCGGCATGCAGATCATGCCCTTCTCCATGATCCACTTCGACGACGTGACCGTCGACGAGGACCAGCTGCTCGGCATCAAGGGCAAGGGCTTCTATCAGCTGATGAAGAACTTCGAGTGGGAGCGCTGCGTGCTTCTGGCAGAGCTGCTCGGCGAGGCTCAGGCTGCCATGGAAGACGCCTGCGCTTGGGTCAACGATCGTCAGCAGTTCGGCAAGGGCATCAAGACCTTCCAGCTGGTGCAGGAGCACATCGTTGAGATGCAGATCGAGCTCACCAACACCCGTAACTTCCTGTATCGTACCTGCTGGAAGCTGGACAACGGCATTCCGGTCAACAACGATGCTGCTATGCTGAAGCGCTATGGTGCTCCGGGCCTGACCGACTGCTGCTCTCGCGCTCTGCAGCTCATGGGTGGCCTTGGCTTCACGGATGAGACCCGCGTGTCTCGCCTCATGCTCGACTGCCGTGGCTTCCAGATCGGTGGCGGCACCGTCGAGATCATGGTGCACATCTCCGGCCGTGGCATCCTCAAGGAGTACGCTAAGGGTGCTGAGGATCCCGATTACCTGTGGACCCTGTAAAGCTGCCTAGCGAATTTCGCTTGATAGCTGCGTAAGCTGTTAAAGCTTGCCAACCTAGAAGAACCCTGTTGCCTAGGCAACAGGGTTCTTTTTATGCGCGCAGTAACTTTTGGGCAACACAAAACCCCAAGCCTTCTGGCTTGGGGTTTGTTGATAATGAAGGAGATTATCTTTAGGCCGTAAGCTTTGCTTCTGCATCGTCGTGCTTCTTGAACTTACCGCGACGGCCGTGGCAATTCATGCCGATAGCGCGAATGCTGCAGAATTCGCGGTTGCGGCAACGTGCGCAAGCGCGTTTTCTGCCGCGCTGAGATGCATCGTACATGCCAATGACGCCCAGTGTTGCGTTTTCCGAGTTCAGCGATCCGTCATCTTCGCATGCGAAGCCTAATCTGCGTTCAGCTTGCGTGTAGAACAGCAGCTGGGTGTTCGAATCAAGCGGAAAATCGCTTTCGCCTGCTTGCAGCAGGTTGTCAATGTGCAGACCTAAAGAATGCGCTTCGTCGTTCACCTTCTCGGTGATGATTTCTTCAGCGCGCCCGCCCATGGCTTGCAGGCACGCATCGAATGCGGCGAAATCCTCCTTGTCGTGAACAAGCAGCACGCGCAGCGCTTGAATGTTTTCTGCGGTGTCAACGGCTACAGCAACCATGACGCAGTGGTTTGCGCGGCGCATGCGGTCGTATACGGCTTCGCCATGCAACACCGCCATGGTGCCGACAAGCTTGATGCCGGGCTCGGTATAATCAGGCGGAAGCGTGCAGATTGCGGGATTGAATACCTTGTACACACCTTTGGGGTGCAGCGTCTCGCAGCATCGCTTCGCAATAGGTGCGATGCGAGCCAGGACGTCCGGATCGTCTTTCACCGAATCGTCCAAAAACGCTGCTACGGTTTGATCGTCCAAAGCGTCGATCTTGCAATCGACCTCCTGTATTTGATGAGCTTGGACAGCCATAACTGCCTCTTTCATAATCGCTGGTACTATAGGGACTATGATATCAAGATTGGCCGTATGTTACTTCTTAGATTGCATTATTAAGAAGAGAATTATCAGCTATCTGCACAAAGCATGGGACAGTTCAAAAAATATGTGCATGTTTACGTTCGTACTCAGAACGTATAATAAGAACAGATTTATAGGGGATGTGGCATTGAACCGCATATGAATCGATTCCTCATGCGTTTTCACATGAAAAGCCGTTTGAGGACAGCTTACTTCCGATGAAAAATAGGATGAAACCATAGACTTGGTCAATAAATAATCGATTGTTTTCGAAGGTTGACTACACACCTGGATGTATATATCCATGTTAATCGGTCAATACCATAGATATGATGGTTTTGAATAGTACTTGCCGAATGTGCTCTGCACAAAACCACGCAAGGAGGGTGTAATGAACATCGTAGTATGCGTCAAGCAGGTTATGGACACGGAGGCTCTTATCGAGCTCGATGACAGCGGCGAGGTGATTACCGAGGGTCGTACGCAAATCATCGATCCGTATGGTGAATTCGCCGTAGAAAAAGCCGTTCAGCTGAAAGAACAACTTGGCGGGGAAGTTACCTGCCTATGCTATGGCGACGATGGTTGCACGTCGGCCATTCGACACGCGCTTGCTATGGGTGCCGACAAGGCGGTGCTCATCGAAGACGATGCATGGCGCTCAGTTGACGCTGCGCAGTGCGCGGCGGAGCTTGCCGGCGCCCTCAAGGGTCTGTCTGCCGACCTCATCATGGGCGGATGGACGTCGGGCGATACGGCAAGTGCTCAAGTTATGGGCCGCCTTTCCGCTCTTCTCGATATTCCCCTTGCGAATATGGTTACCGGCTTGGAGGCAACCGCTGATGGCGTGAAAGCCTCTTGCGAAATCGACGACGGTGTTGAAATCTGCGAGTACAAACTGCCGGTCATCATCGCTGCTCAGCAGGGTTTGGCTGAGCCTCGCTATCCTTCCGTCCGCGATGTTATGCAGGCTCGTCGCAAGCCTATCGAGCGCAAGGCCCCTGCGGGTGGCTCTCAGCCGGTGCTTGCGGTTGCGGGTCGCGATCTCAAAGGCGCCCGCAGCGGCGGTCGCATCATCGAAGGCGATACGGTTGCCGATGCGGTTGCTCAGGCGGCATCGCTGCTTCGCTCCGAGGCTAAGGTCATTTAACGCTAGCCGTTTCCCTCATTTCAGGTATAGGTGCATAACTCGAGAGGAAGGTTGTCCTCATGTCAGGTGTATGGGTTGGTCTTGAAACGAATAACGGCGAGCTTCGAAGCGTCGCCTTTGAAATGCTTACGGCCGCGCGCCGCCTTGCTGATGCATCGGGCGCTCAGGTGTGCGCCCTTGTGTGGGGCGAAGGCGCTCAGGACAGCGCAAAGGCGCTTGGCGAATGCGGTGCCGATAGCGTGGTGGTTGTAGAGCTCAGCGGCGATGCATCGGCTCGCCCTGCTGAGGTGAGCGCTGCGTTGGCTCAGCTGGCTGCGGAGCAGAATCCCTCCGTGGTGCTTCTTGCCGACGGCGCTTTCTCGCGCTCGGTTGCTCCTGCTTTGGCACAGAGGCTCTCGGCTTCTTTCGTCGCCGATGTCATCGATGTGGCATTCGACGGAAAGCCGGTCTTTACGCGCCTGCCGTATTCTGGCAAGGTCATCGAACGCGTCGCACCTACAGATGCTTCCGCGCTCACCATCGCTTCCATTCGTCCGAAGGCCTTTGAGGCCGCGCAGCCCGAAGAGGGCCGCACCGCCGGCGTCAGCACGTTCGCGGCTTCTCCCGTTGCAGCCGCACGTGTGCTGCAAGACGTCGTGCGCGCGGTTTCCGAGCGCGTCGATCTGTCTGAGGCCGACGTCGTTGTTTCCGGCGGCCGTGGTCTTAAGGGCCCCGAAGGCTTCAAGGTGCTCGAAGAGCTTGCCGATGTGCTTGGCGCTGCAATCGGCGCTTCGCGTCCGGCTATCGATGAGGGCTGGATCGATGCTCAGTACCAGGTCGGCCAAACGGGGAAAACGGTTGCTCCTTCGCTGTACATCGCATGCGGCATTTCGGGCTCTATCCAGCACATGGCCGGTATTTCCGCTTCCAAGTACATCGTTGCCATCAACAAAGATCCCGAGGCCGAGATTTTCGCGCAGGCCGATTACGGCATCGTTGCCGACCTGTTCGAAGCGGTACCGCTGCTCACGCAGCAGATGCGCGACATGCTGCAGGCATAAAGCTTGCGCGTAGCGCACATTTTCAAAGGTAGGAAGTTCATTTCGTTCGCAACTAAGGAAGGCATACATGGAAGAAACAGCATCGCGCGAGGTAATGTGGAATATTAGCCACTCCCTCACATGGGTAATGTATCTGCTGTTCTTGGTTGCGCTCGGATTCTGCGTGTACTTTTTGGTGAAGCGTTGGCGCCTCATGTCTATCGGCACTCCCGTTGATCGCACCAGCAACTGGAAAGCTCGTGCAAAAGGCATGATCGTCGACGCTTTGCTTCAGCTTCGCGTGTTGAAAAAGCCTGGCGCGGGCATCATGCACCTCGGCATGTACGTGGGCATGATCATCATGCTTATTGCAACGGCTGTTACCGCTGCTCAGTTTGACCTGGGAATTCAGCTGCTGTACGGCGATTTCTACCTGTATTTCATGTCGCTTGTCGTTGATTTGGCGGGCCTTGCGTTCTGTATTGCCATTGTTGCATGCATCATCCGACGCATCGTGAACAAAAAGCTCGACACGAAGCCAGGCGATATCATCGTGCTGGTTCTGCTGCTGGTCATCGGCATGAGCGGTTTCGTGGTGGAAGGCCTGCGCATTGTGGGCACCGACGATCCGTGGCGCGCATGGTCGCCTATTGGCAACATGGTGTCCATGTTGTTTGTGAACTTCTCGCAGGATCAAATTCAGCTGACGCATCAAATTATCTGGTGGAGCCATATGGGCATGGCCTTTGCTCTTATCGCGTACTGGATGTATTCGAAGCTCGTCCATGTTCTGCTCATGCCCGCCGATGTGTGGTGCCGCTCGCTTGAACCGAAGGGCACGCTGCCTTACATCGACGTCGAGGACGAAAACCTCACCACCATGGGCGTTGGCGTGTTGGAGGACTTCACGTGGAAAGATCTGCTTGATGCCGAAGCGTGCATTCGCTGCGGCAGGTGCGAGGACGTGTGTCCTGCGTTCAATACCGACAAGGCCCTCTCTCCGAAAGATCTCATCCAATCGATGCGCAGCGAGCTTGAGGTCCGTGGTCCTATCGTGTGGAAGGCGAAGCACGACGGCGCGAAGCGCGACGATATGGGAGCGTACGTCACCGCCGAAGGCGAGCCCTATCCCTTTAGCGATCAGCAGCAGGTCACGCTCGATCGCACGCTGGTAGGTGATGCGTTCAACAGCCAAGCGCTGTGGGACTGCACCACGTGCGGCGCTTGCATGGCGGCATGCCCCACGCTGGTGGAACACACGCCGAAGATCGTGAAAATGCGCACGTATCAGGTGTCCATGGAAAGCGCTTTCCCGCCCGAAGCACAGGCAACGTTCAGGAACCTCGAGAACAACGGCAACCCTTGGGGCCTTGGCTGGCAGACCCGCTCGAAGTGGGCGGAAGAGCTCGATGTCCCCACGCTTGCCGAGAATCCCGATGCGGAGTATCTGTACTGGCCTGGTTGCTCCGGTGCGTTCGATGCCCGCAGCCGTAAGGTTTCGGTGGCGCTTGTGGGCTTGCTGAAGAAGGCTGGCGTGAATTTCGCCATCCTTGGTAGCGAGGAGAAATGCTGCGGCGATTCTGCGCGCCGCATGGGTAACGAGTTCGTGTACTACATGCTTGCGTCTGAGAATATCGCCACGTTGCAGTCGTATGGCGTGAAGAAGATTATCGTGCAGTGCCCCCACTGCATGCAAACCCTGTCGCGCGATTACCCGCAGCTTGGCGGCAATTTCGAGGTCATTCACCATTCTCAGTTGCTCGCACAGCTTGTCCGCGAGGGCAAATTGCAATGCGCGGCTTCGGGCGATAAGAAGATCGCCGTGCACGATTCCTGCTACCTTGGCAGGTACCAGGACGAATACGAGGCTCCTCGCGCCGTGGTAAGTGCTGCCGGCGGGGAAGTGGTCGAATTCGAGCGGTCTCACGAGAAGAGTTTCTGCTGCGGTGCTGGTGGCGGTCGTATGTGGCTTGAGGACAAATCTGGCAAGCGCATGGGCGACGAGCGCGCCAAGCAGGCTTTGGCTACATCATGCGACGAAGTTGCAACGTCGTGCCCGTTCTGCCTCACTATGCTCAGCGACGGCATGGCGGCATGCGAAAGCGAGACGAAGGTTCGCGATATCGCAGAGATTTTGGCTCAGGTGCAGTGATGATGAACGAGTCGCGAGTGCTGGGCATAACCGATGTGCTTTCGCAGGGGTCGCAGCTTGAATACACTGTGCCCGAAAAGTCCCTCGAGCGAGTTGGTGCATTTGTGGATGCGCAACGTTCGGGCTCCAACCAGAACGCGCCTGTCACTCCGCGGCTTTCTTCTACGGTCATGCTGCTGCGCGAGCGTGCTCATCCTCAAGATGGAAGCAGCTTTGCCGTTTTCATGCAGCAAAGAGCGTCTTCCATGGCGTTTGTTCCCGATGCCGTGGTGTTCCCCGGGGGAAGTTTCGATGCCATGGATGACACCTGCGAGATTCCCTGGGAGGGCCCTTTGCCATCGCAGTGGGCTCAACGCATGGGATGTAGCGAAGACACTGCGCGCAGGGCTTTCGTCACCGCTGCTCGCGAAGTGTTTGAAGAATCTGGCGTTTTGCTTGCCCGTCGCAAAGATGGAAGCGAGCTTCTCAACCTTGCCGGTAGCGAAGAACTGCAATCTGCGCGCTCGCTGCTTGTGGGGCGTAAGCTGGCTTTTGGCCAGTTGCTTTCCGATATGGGACTTGTGCTTTGGACGGATCTTTTCTGCCCTTGTGCTCATTGGGTAACGCCGCCAAGCGAGCCGCGTCGATACAGCACGTTCTTCTTCCGCGCAAAAATGCCGCAAGGGCAGTGCGCCGATGGGAAAACATCGGAAGCGGTTCGTACCGGTTGGGCGAACCCCGAATGGCTGCTTGAGCAGCAGCGGGCTGGAGCATTGCTCATTATGCCGCCGACTATCTCGAACTTGTGCGATTTGACTCAAGCGCAAAATGTCACGGAAGCATGCGCGCAAAGACAGACTATCCATGTGTATCCCGAACCTACAAGAAAAGAGGACGGGACGCTGGTTTTCAGGAGCGTGGTGAGATGAAGGCTCAAACGAAGTGGAACGGCGGACAGGTGGGGAATTACGCGTATTGCGTACTGGCCCACAACGAATCGCCGCTTACGTATATCGGCACGAACACCTGGGTCATTGGAGCGCCTGATGCTCCGGGTTGCGTAGTTGTTGATCCGGGCCCCGATGATGCCGATCATTTGCAGCATGTGCTCGACCATATCGCAAGCACGGGTAAGAAGCTGTCGGCCATTATCACCACGCATAGCCATGCCGACCACGCTGGCGGCGCGTTGAGCTTGTCCCTTTTGTCCGGGGCGCCTGTGCTCACGCAGGTTGATGGGTTGCTGCCGCCAGGACAGCTTTTCATTAACGACATAGGCGTCACTATCGAGGTCATTCCTTTGCCGGGACACTCAAGCGACTCAGTGGGTTTCTACGTAAAGCAAGGGAATTTCATCCTTACAGGTGATGTGATTTTCCGTCAAAGCTCAACGATGGTTTGCTGGCCCGATGGTGTGCTGGCGGCTTATATGAACAGCCTCGACAGGCTTGCGCATTTTGTTGAAAGCCATGACGTGGAGCTGCTTTTGACCGGACACGGTCTGGTGATCGAGGATCCGGAAGATCGCATTATTCGAGCTCGTGCGCATCGCATGAAGCGTTTGAACCAGGTGGTGTCTGCGGTGCGTGCTGGCATACCTGCTCAGGCGGATGCGCTTGTCGATGCTCTTTACAACGATGTTGATACAAGTCTTATGCAGGGTGCCCGCAGAAGCGTTAACGCGCAGCTGCGGTTTGCATACGACTCCGGTTTGCTCGAAGAGCACTAACTTGCTGAGAAGAGGCGCGTGCGCGTTCGACGGGACGGCGCGAGCCCCTTTTCATCAAGTAAAAGGAGCGCACACGGCGTGCGCGTTGCGAAAGGAGAAGGCACATGGCGTTACTGTACACAGAGGAGCAGAAGGAGCTCATCAAGGCCGTCCACGATGTGGCCGAGAGCGAGATCAAGCCGCACGTTGCAGCAGCCGACGAGGCGGGCAAGACTCCTGACGAACTTTGGAAGTGGGGTTTTGATCTAGGGTTGCACCTCGTGGAAATCCCCGAGGAATTCGGCGGCATGGGTCTTGATTACGAGACGTGCGCCATGATGTTCGAAGAGCTTGCCAAGGTCGACGCGGCCTACGCTGATACGTTCGTCACGAACTTCGTCGCATTCCGCAACATTCACCTGAAGGGCACCCCCGAGCAGGCTCAGCACTTCGTCGACAAAACCATCGACAACGGTTTCGCGGCGTTCTGCCTGACCGAGGCCAACGCTGGCTCCGACGTTGCCGGCATGAAGTCCACGGCTGTGCTCGATGGAGACGAGTATGTGCTCAACGGCACGAAGAGCTTCATCACGAATGGCTCTATTGCGTCTATCTACGTCATCTTCGCCAAGACCGATCCCGAGGCTCGTGGCCACGGCATCACGGCGTTTTTGGTCGACGGCGACACGCCCGGTCTTTCCGCAGGCGCCCATGAGAACAAGATGGGCTTCAGGTTGTCGGACACCACCGAAGTTATCATGGACAACGTTCGCGTGCCGAAGAGCGCTGTAATCGGCAAGCCCGGCGAGGGCATGAGCATCGCGTTGAACGCTTTGAACCTGTCTCGCGCTTTCATTTCCACGCTTGGCGTCGGCATCATGCAGCGTGCAGTCGACGAGGCTGTTACGTACGCTCAGCAGCGCAAGCAGTTTGGAAAGCGTCTTATCGACTTCCAGATGGTGCAGGCTCTGCTGGCCGACATGGCCATCAAGACCGAGGCTTCTCGCGTCATGGTGAACAACTGCATGCGCCTGATGGACAAGGGCGACTTGGTGCGCGGCGAAGGCGCCATGGTCAAGACGTTCGTCACCGATTGCATGCAGGAAGTTACTTCCAATGCGGTGCAGGTGTTCGGCGGCTATGGCTTCAGCAAGGATTACCCTGTTGAGAAGCTCATGCGCGATGCGAAGGTTTTCCAAATCTTCGAGGGCACGAACCAGATTCAGCGCATGACTATCGCGAAGAACCTGGATGCTGAATATCGTTCGTAGCGCGAAACCGACAAACGTTATCTCGCAAAAAAGCCTGAGCTCGACAACATCGTAGCGAATAACGGTCACAAAGAGCGCAATGGGAAAACGGGCCGCCGAATCATATAAGGTTTGGCGGCCCGTTCTTGTTCTATGGCGAATTTGGCGCATCTCGTGTCGATTCAAAAACGCAAGAGATAGGTAACAGGCTCTGGATGCCGTATGGGACTACAGCTTCAGGTTGAAATGCTTGTCTGCCTTTCGGGCATTAAAAAAGGGAAGCTTAGCTTCCCTTTTTTAATGCTATGCGCAAACGCTATTTCGGATCGTTCGCCATGCGCTCTTTCAGGATTTCTGCGAGCTCGAAGCGCTTCACCTTGCCCATCGGGGTCTTCGGAATCTCCGGCAGATACTCGATGCGCTCAGGCCACAGTCGCTTAGCAACGTGCTGAGAGGCCAGGTAATCGGTGATTTCCTTCAGGCTAGGCTCGTGCTCGTCGCGTGCCACAGCGAACGTGCAGATGCGCTCTCCCAGGCGCTCATCGGGCATGCCGATAGTAGCGGTCTCCAGGATGCCGGGGCACTCTACCAAGTCGTCGTCAATCTCGCGTGCCGAGATGTTCTCGCCACCGCGGATGATGATCTCCTTCTTGCGGCCGTTGATGCGCAGGCGGCCTTCCTCATCGATGTAGCCCAGGTCGCCGCTGTGGAACCAGCCGTCGTCATCAAGCGCGCGATCGGTGCGCTCAGGCTCGTTCAGATAGCCTACAAACAGGTGCGGACCCGTCGAAAGCTCTTCGCCCTGCACGCCGGCAGGAACCTCGTTGCCGTCGTTGTCCACCGTCTTGATCTCGATGCCGGGGTAGGGGATGCCGGACCAGTCGCCGCTCCATTCCTGGCACTTGTCGATCGGCACGTAAACATGCGGGCAGCTTTCCGTGGAGCCGTACACCTCGCACAGGTCGACGCCATGGAGTTTGGCGCAGTGCACAAGACGCGCCGGAACGGGAGCACCACCGCACAGCCACAGATTCAGCGTCTCAAGCTGCGGACCGTTGTCGAATTCGATGCACTTCAGGATGTCGTAGATAAACGGCGTGGAAGCCATGGTCCACGTGCAGCCTTCGCGGTTCATCAGCTCGATAGCCTCGCGCGGCGAGAACTGCTGCATCAGCACGCTGCGACCGCCCACAAGCATCGGGGCAATAAGACCATGCCAGAAACCAACGGCGTGGTTGAGCGGCGAGCAGTCGAACATGACATCGTCTTCGGTGCGACGAGCTTCGCCGGCGAAAACGCGCTCCGAGTACAGCATGTTGTTATGCGTCAGCAGTGCGGCCTTCGGCTTGCCGGTGGTGCCGGACGTCGACAGGATAACGACGACATCGTCCGAGGATACCTTGGGCACGCCCGTGTAAGGCTCATAATTGCTGCAGATGTCAGAAAGCTCGATAGTGCCGTGCTTCGCGGGCTCGAACTTGTCGTAAACCGCAATTGCTTTCAGCGAAGGCACCTGAGTCTTGACATCGATTGCCTGCTGCTCGCAGTCGGTGTTGTGGAAATACGTGGGGCAAATGAAGGCGACCGTGCTCACCAGGTTCATGATGTAGATAAGGTCGGCGTCGTTGTAGTTCTTCGGAACGGGGTGGATAACCGCGCCGACTTTCAGGCAGGCGACATACGCGATGGCGAAACCTGCCCAGTTGGGGAATTGAAGCGTTACCACGTCGCCGGTTTCAACGCCAACCTCCTTAAGCCACGATGCCAGGCGCGAAGCCTTTTCGTCGACTTCCTTGTACGTGAAACGACTGCCCTGGTCGTCTGCGACGTACTCATGATCGCCGTATTTCTCGACGGCGTTGTTCCACACGTCGAGTGCGGTTTCTTTACCCCAGTACCCCTTCTCGTAATACATTTGCTTGTGTTGCTCATTGATTTTCAGGCCTGTGATCATGCTGTCCTGTCCTTCCTCGTTGAATCGAAAAAAGTGCATGAACTACCTAGCCGCAAACCCCTCCGCGGCTTTTACAAACAAAATGAAGCTAACGTTGTCGATCGGGGCATTTCGCGAACGCCCCGATCGACGTTGTATGGTGGAGCTAGTCTTGATATCCCAGCTGCGCTTTCAGGCGCTGGCATTCGCGAGCGATGGTAATGCGCTGCACAGTGGGTGCGCCCTCTTCAAGCCACAGCGCGCGGCAGTCGCGATACAGTCGTTCAGTCGGGCCGTACGGAGAATCTTCGAAGTAACCGTCGCCACCGAAAATCTCAAGCATTTCATCGGAGCAGGTTTTCACTGCTTGGATGGAATTCAGCTTGCAGATGGCGGCCTTCTCGTCGACGTACTCGTTGTGCGGGTCCACGTCGAAATCGCGCGCGAAGTCGTAGACCAGGCAACGCAGCGCGTGCGTAGCGGCGGCCATGTCGGCAATCTTCATCTTGATGGCCTGGCGCGTGGCGATGGGCTTGCCAAACGTGATGCGGTCGTTGGCGCGAGCGATGCTCATCTCAAGCATGCGCTGGCACATGCCAAGGTTGGATGCCGCAATGTGAACGCGGGAGATGGACAGCGAGTGGATGGCCACTTCCATGCCCTGGCCCTCGCGGCCCAGCAGGTATTTCGGGTCGAGACGCACGTTCGTGAATTTCAAGCCCGCATGGCCTGCGCCGCGGCAGCCCATCATGTGGGGCATTTCCACCAGCTCGAATCCCGGAGCGTCCATAGGCACCAGGAATGCGGACAGGCGGGAATCTTTATCGTCGTTTGGGTCGGTGACCGCGATGACGTAAGCATATTGAGAGCAGTCAGTGTGGGAGATAAGCCACTTCTCGCCGTTCAGCAGGTAGGAGCCGTCCTCTTGGCGGATGGCGGTGGAGTGAACGTCGGCGCCGGTGCCGCCGGTCTTCTCGGTAAGCGCGAAGCACGTGAACACGGACTTATCCTGGAACTTGTTCATCAGTTCGGCTTTGACCTCAGGCGTGCCGTATTCGTTGAGGATGCGCCAATTCAGGTCGGCAGAATAATGAAGATGCATGCGCATGCCGCCCGGGCCGCGGCTGAACTCTTCCTGCACCTTGAGGATTTCGAGTTCGTTTAAATCCCATCCACCGTACTCGGACGGGAGTGCAAAACGGTAAAGATTGTTCTCGCGCGCCAGATCGAAGAATCGCTGAGGAAAGACGTTGGTCTGCTCGACTTCTTTCTGCATCTCCTCGAACGGACCTTCCGCAAGCGCCCGGACCTTGGTTAGAAACTCAGCAAATTGCTCGTCGCTGATTTTCGCGTTTGGGTTCATACGCATGCCCCTATTCAATGTATTCCTTCAGAACTCAACATGTGGATTAAACGGAATTCCGTTTGCCTTCCATGTCTCGTTCCCCTTGCTGTCTCACATGATAGCGAGCGAAATCGCGGTTGTGCGGCGTGAAATCATCGTTGTTTATCGAGGCATTCTTCAGTTCGATAGACCAAACCTATCGAATTTAAAAAAGCGTGCAACAGAACTTCAGATGTGTGAGGGGTCGGAAACAGAATTCAAAATTTGTCCATAGAAAACATTCGTAAAAGCCGGCATTCTGTTATCAGTCCAACAGACGACAACACAGTCTGGGACAAACTTTCAAAACTTGAGTAAATCAAGAAAGGGGTCGCCATGAGCGTCTATCAGGAAAGCTATCATCTGCCGGAGTTTACCTACGAGTATGAGAAGCTGAAGATCGACAAGCGTGGTCCGGTTTACGTTTGCGCATTCGACGATGCACAGAATCTCAACGCCATGTCCTACAAGCAGATGGCTGAGTTCAACGACTTCCTGATCAAGGTCCGCATGGACAAGGATTGCCGTGTTATCGTTCTGACTGGTGAGGGCCGTTCCTTCTGCGCCGGCTTCAACCTGAACGACCTGGCTCTTGATCCGCCGGAGGATATGGGCCGCATCCAGCGTGACTTCTACATCATGCAGCGTATGTGCTCCGATCAGATCGTGAACATGCGTCGTTGCGAGCAGCCGATCATCGGTGCTCTGAAGGGCTACGCTGTTGGTGGCGGTCTGTCCATCTCCTGCGCTTGCGACCTGCGCGTTCTGGGCGAGTCCTACAAGATGAACGCTGGCTACCTGTCCATCGGCTACACCGGCACCGACATGGGTGGCGCTTTCTTCCTGCCCAAGATCGTCGGCTACGCTCGTGCCGCCGAAATCCTGATGAACCCTGCTCGCCACGACGCTCAGCAGCTGCTCGACTGGGGCTTCGCGAACCGCGTTGTCGCCGACGACGACGTGCTTGAGACCGCCGTTGCCATGGCAGAGGATATGTGCAAGCAGACGGCTCCGTTCGGCCTGCGCCTGACGAAGGAGTGCCTGCAGACCTCCCTCGACGGCACCAGCTTCGAGAACGTCATCAAGATGGAGAACCGCAACCAGGTTCTGGCTTCCAACACGAACGACGGCATCATGGGCACCCTCAAGATGAACCCGCACAACAAGCAGGACGTCAAGGAGAACCCGGACAAGTACGCGTTCCACAACATGTAAGTCTTCAAGGCTTGTGTGAATTCGTGCCCTCGATCTATAGTGGTCGAGGGCACTTTTTTGCTATAGGGGTATAGCTCTCGATTCATCGGCACCCTCCGATGGGTCTCTGAGGGCTTCTGGCAGGAATAGGAGACGAGAATGAACATCTTGGCCATCAACGGTAGCCATCGTGCCGGAAAAGGCACCGCAGCGCTTCTGAACGCTGTTCTGGAATCTGCGGGCCACCAGGGCGCCACGTGCGAGTTGATCGAGCTTTCTCATCTGGATATCCGCTTCTGCAGCGGTTGCAACGCGTGCTTGGGCAGGAATCGTTGCGCCATGCACGATGATATGGACTTGCTGTACGACAAGATGATGCGCGCTGATGGCATTGTGCTTGGCTCTCCGGTGTATTTCGGAACCGTTTCGGCCCGCATGAAGAACTTCATGGATCGCACGCGCCCGCTGCATATGGTGGACAATGCTCTTGCAGGCAAGGTGGCCGGCATGGTTACGTGCGCCGGTTTGCCCGATTGCGGATGCCAAGGCGCACTTGCTGCTATGGACCACTTCTTTGCGACGCATGAGATGCTGGTCGTTCATCCTCGTCCGCTGGGTCCTGTCACGGGTGACGGCGTTGCGGCAACGCAGCTTTCTCGCTTCAATGAGGCCGGCGATCCTGAATGGCGCAGCGTCAAAGATGATGAGAACGCGTTCAAGTGCGCTCGTCGCCTTGGGCATGATATGTTTAACCTCATTGCGCGTCTTTCGTAGCTTAAGCTCCCATAACTTTCTGATTACGGGTCGCAAGCATAGAGCTTGCGACCCGTTTGTTGTATGGGGGATAGGGTATCGAACTCATTGAATCCGAATAGATTTAGGTTCCTATCACCTCAATCGAATGGTGCTTTGTTCTTTGCGTTGTCTTGTCTTGCGATCTTTGCCAAGCAAAGCCGGTTGGGGGTGCAATCAATTCATTAAGCCCTTATGGCACAGCTTTCGGTGGCGTTATAGAACTTGCAACCTTGTAGGATATCGATTTGAGACACTACGATGATCCGCTTATAGTCGTGATCCTCTAGTTGCAGGATGGGCTTTACGATAATATCAGAGCGACTTAGTTATACCCCGTTATCCCACAGTCTGGGATAACGGGGTATAACTAAGTCGAAGGGAGGACGGTACGGCCCGGCCGGACAAACAGGTGTTCATTCTCCAGTTCTCCGTCGGCGAAGGAGTCCGTCCGTCCCTGACGCGCTCTGCAATATCCTCAGAGATAGCAGCATGATGCTCATTTGGTAAAAATATGATACATTTTAGCGCATTGACCGTATCTATTCTCGCATTGCTGCAATCTGAATGTAAACAATATGATGAAAAATGCTCATTAGGAGCGCAGCTGCGCCTCAGTGCTGTTGGCGAAGTAGCCCTCGGGGATGTTCTTGCGAACGAAGTCGGCGAACGCGCGTGCCTCGTCGCTCGGGGAGTTGCTGGAGGGCCAGGTGAGGGACACGGGGTACCACATGGTGTCGGTGGCCACCTTGAAGCGGACGATGCCGGGCTCGTTGCGGTAACGGCTGGCGATGCACTCCGGCAGCGTCGCCCAGCCGAGCCCCGCCTTCACGCCCTCCACCATGGGGACTGCTTCGCCACGCAATAAAGGGAGAGCCCCTCACAATGAGGGGCTCTCAGGAGATAGGAAGCTTGGTTGGAAGGAGAGCGGACCTACCAGTTGCAGGGAGCTTCGCCCTTGACCTGGCGCTCGGACTTGAAGATGGTGTCCGGTACTTCCTCGCCGTGCCAGCACTTGATATCGCCGTCGGCTTCGGCCTTCGCGATCTGCTCGTCGGTGTAACCCAGCTTGCCCATGATCTCGGCGGTGTGATAGCCGATGGGCTTGGACAGGATGATCGGCGGGTCGCCATAGCCACCGAAACGCAGCGGGGACATGGGCAGGGCCTTCTTGCCATACTCCTTGTACTCGACCCAACGCAGGGAGTCGTTGTCGTAGGCTTCCTGGTCCTTGACGATGTCGGTGTAGCGGAAGCACTTCTGATGCGGAACCTCATGCTCGCGCAGGATTTCGTCCCACTCCTCGAACGTCTTCTTGGAGAAGCCTTCTTCGAGCCACTTGATGACCTCGGGCTGCTTGCCGGAATTCTTCAGAGCAGGCAGGTTGCAGGTATCGGGCTGATCGATGTGCTCGGCATTGCCAGTAATCTCCATCATCATGTTGTAGTACTTGTCGTACTGCGGCATGCAGATGAGCATCCACTTCTCGTCAGCGGTGCGATACGTGTTGTTGAACGGGTTGGGCACGTGCTTACGCGACTTCGGGTACGGAGCGCCGAACTGCGTAGCCATGATGCCGATGTTGCCGCCCCAGATAGCTGCACCGTACAGGTTGCAGGTAACCTTGTCGCCCTTGTTGGTGCGGGTGCGGTTGAACAGAGCAGCCAAGATACCGCCAGCCATGATGGAAGCAGCGTTGTAATCGCCGAAAGCCTGCGGCGGGATAGCCGGGGACTCGCCGTCCTCGCGGAAGCAGTTGGCAACGCCGCCACGAGCAGCCCAGCACACTGCGTCGAAACCAGGCGTGTTGGCCTCAGCGCCGAACTCGCCGTAGCCACGCAGCTGCGCCCAAATCAGCTGAGGATACTTGGCAGCCAAGGTCTCGTAATCCAGACCAAGCTTCACCAGCGCCTTGTCGCGCAGGTTGCAGACGAACACGTCAGCCTCGGAGAGCAGCTTGTCCATGACAGCGAAGCCCTCTTCGCTCTTCAGGTTCAGAGCGAGCCAATTCTTGTTCGTGTTGTTCAGGTCGATCGTGGGATCCTCGGTGTCGTTCTGCTCGCAGCCGAAGCCGGGGCCCTGGGTGCGCTGAGCATCGCCGTGAAGCGGCTCAACCTTCATGATTTCAGCACCCATCTCGGACAGGATACGAACAGTTGCGGGGGCAGCAACCCACTCGCAGAGCTCGACGACCTTGACGCCGTTCAGCGGACCGTAACCGTTGAGTTTTTCAGTCACCGACATTTGCGGCGCTCCTTTCTTTTCGTCTTTGGGCGGTTCTTGCGTTTGCAGAACATATATTTACAGGTAAGTTGCATGAGTTCTATGGACAAACAAGCAGAAATGTGTGGTTGCCTATAAGAATCGATGCAAAACATATAGGGAAATCTTTGAAAACAAGCCTATTACGCTGGACAATCGTCCTTATATGTTTCCGGTGCTCAGGGAGATAGCGGTCAAAAGTGGAAGAATGTGAGACATTTTCGGTAAATTTTGAGTGCAAATGCGTTGGTCGAATTGGCTATATTGGCCGGCCGGAGATTTTGCGGTCGCTGGTATATTGTTCAGCAGAGTAATTGTCAGGCGATTTTGCACGGTGGTTAAAGGGGAAAGCCCCATGGATTTCAATTTATCTTCTGAGCAGAAAAAGCTCGTAGCTTCGTTTCGCGCTTTCGGCACCGAAGTTTTCACGCCCGATCATGTGCCGCAGTGGTGCAAAGACCAGGGTTTGCCCGATGATGTGATGAAGCGGTTTGTCGATACGTATTATAAGTTCGCCGACAAGGAATCTACGAGCGCTGCGGGCCATAGCTTGCTTGATCAAGCGCTTATCATCGAAGAGCTTTCGCGATGCGCGGGCGCTACGCTGCCATTCCAAAACGATTTGTTCAACCTTCAAATCGTTGACGCGCTTTCCGAGGCGGGAAACGTCGACTCCGTCGTTGCGGATTATCGCGAGACGGGGCGCTTGATGTTCGCGCTTGCCATTTCCGAGCCCGATGGCGGTTCTGATGTCATGTCGATGAAGACAAGCACCAGGACGCTTGACGGCAAGATTGTGCTGAATGGTCGCAAATCGTATGTGAACAACGGCGAATACGCACCTTATATTGTTGTTGCTGCAATTGATGCAGACGCGCAGACCGACGATTCATATCCTGCGCTGGCTCTGTGGCTGGTCCCTCGAAATCTCAAGGGCATTGCTGCCGTTCCCATCGACAAGATCGGCCAAGACATGCTTCCGTTCGCCTCGCTGTCGTTCCAGGATGTCGAGTTGAAGCCGGAATATCGCATCTCGGCCGAGCACGGTGACTTCCGCCGCCTGTTCCAGATGTTGGAATATGGCCGCGTTTTGCTGTGCGCCTCTTCTTTGGGCATGGCTCAAGCTGCCATGGAGGATGCTTGCGCACACGCCCGCTCTCGCAAGGCGTTCGGCGTGCAGGTCGGTCGTTTCCAGCAAATCGAGACCATGCTCACGGATATGGAGCTTCGTTTGACGAACATGCGGTCGATTCTGTATCGCGCAGCATGGGCCGTGGACAAAGGCGATTCGGAGCGCCGTCTTGCCGTTGCCCTCATGAAGCGCTATATCCCGGAAACCTCAGTTGAGGTTGCATCCGATGCCATGCAGATTCTTGGCGGCCTTGGATACACGGAAAGCTCCCGCACGTGCCGCGTGTGGCGCGATTGCCGTGGCAACCAGATCGCTGAGGGAACCGATCAAATCATGGTGTATATCGCAGCGCCTTTGATTGTTGAGAAATACCGCGATTTTTAAAATCTGTCCTGTCGTAGTTTTTGTGAACCCTCTTTTGCTGCCGAAACAGGCTCATTTAACGATTCCTATAGCTTATAGTTGATTCTGATATATGCACATATTCCAAGAGTTGACCACTTTAATTCTACGGAACCGGATAAATGAGTGAGTTCTGTCCATTTTTTCTGTGCTGCGCGTGAGGTAAAAAGTATCTCGGATAAGCGGAAGGGTGCTTATCCGAGATATCCACCAGGGGTTCTAGGTTTGCGTTTTGCGAAGGAAAACCTACGACAAGGAGGTATGTTTTGGCATCATCGACGAAAGAGAAGATGAGCGTACGCCATCTTCTCGTGGTGCTCACGGGCATCATGATCACCTTCGGCTGCTCTGCACTGTGCTTTTCCACGTGGGGTCTGTTCCAGCCGGTAGTTGCCGAGGGTCTGGGCGTTGAAAAGACCGCTTTCGCTATGTACGTTACCGTTATGTATTTGACGATGACGGTTGCGTCCCCGTTCGCTGGCAAGCTCCTGCAATCCATGGATGCTCGCGTTATCCTGTCTGGTTCTGCCATCCTGGTTATCGCCGCGTTCGTGCTCATGAGCTTCTCGAACACCATTGTTCTGTTCTACGTTGCCGCTGTTATGCTTGGTCTTGGCGAGATCACGCTGCTTTGGCTTGCGGTTCCTACGCTGATCAACCGCTGGTTTGCCGACCGCGCCGGTTTCTTCATCGGCCTGTGCATGGCCTTTACCGGTATCGGTGGCGCCATTTGGTCTGCTGTGTTCACCGCTCTGCAGGCTTCTGGTATGGACTTCCACACCATCTATCTGATTTGGGCCGTTATCGCTGCTGTCACTTCTCTGCCGTTCACGCTGTTCTGCGTGCGCAGCACGCCTGAGGAGTGCGGCCTGCAGCCCTATGGTGCTGCCGCTGCTGCCGCTGCTGCCGGTGGCTCCACCAAGCCCTCTGGCCTGTCCGCTTCCCGTGCGATGAAGACCCCGACGTTCTACGCTGTGTGCGTGTTCGCCGGCATCATCAACATCGCCATCCTCATCGCCATGCAGTTCCCGAGCTACACCAAGACCCTGACGAGCGCACCGTTCGATGTGGCCGTCGTCGGTGGCCTCATGACCACGGTCATGATGGTCGGCCAGGCTCTGTTCAAGGTTATCCTGGGCACTGCTGCTGACAAGAGCGCGAAGGGTGCTTTGATCTTCGCCTTCATCGCTGGCGTTGCTGGTATCCTGCTTTGCTGGTTCGGCGCTGGCTCCGAGTACATGCTGTACGCCGGCGCGTTCATCTTCGGCGGCTGCTACGCTACCGCTGTGGTTCTGGTTCCCGTTGTGGTTCGCCAGTCTTTCGGCTCTCGCGAGTACTCGCTGATCTACTCCCGCGTTTCCACCGTGTTCAACCTGATCGCGGCCTTCGCTTCCATGATCTGGGCTTGGGTGCAGACGTCCTTCGGCTTCACCACCGTGTTCATCACTGGTCTGGTCATGCTGGTCGTCATCCTGCTGCTCGGTCTGTACGTCTTCCAGAGCGCGAAGAAGTACAAGTCTGAGTGGACTACTGATTAAATGGTTTTCCGCCAGAGCTTACTCTAGAACCTAGTACAAGGGCGGCTCCATAAAGGGGCCGCCCTTGTTCGTTTAACCCGGTTCGGGGGTTGAAATTCGCTGGCGAGGTCAGTAGTATTTATCGGCGTTTTGGTGGGTATGGCATTATAATGGAATATGATGATTTCCATCATTTATTGATGCTGGTTGCTTGTTTGTTTGGGGGTAGGGGATATGAATTTATCGCAACTTCATTACTTCAAGAAACTTGCCGAAGTGCTTCACTACACGCGTGCTGCGCAAGAGCTGTTCATCACGCAGCCGACGCTTTCCGGCGCCATCTCTTCTTTGGAAAACGAGCTTGAGGTATCGTTGTTTGAGCGGTCTGGCAGGTCGGTCAGCCTGACGCCTCAAGGTGAGATTTTTTACGAGCACGTTTGCCTGGCGCTGCGTGCCCTTGATGATGGTATTGCTGCCGTACAAGACCGCGGCCACTCCGTTGTCGGTTCCGTGAGCATCGGTACGACATTCACGGTGCAAGACGACTATTTGCCATCCTTGATGAAGGATTATTGTACAGTTTGCAACAACACGGTGCTTACGAAAACGTATCAGGGCTTCACGAACTATTTGCTCGATCAGCTTCGTAAGGGCACTGTTGACGTTGCATTTTGCGGCAAGCGCGAAGGCGATCCGGAGCTCGTGTATTATCCGGTCACGTATCGCGATTTGAAACTGTGCGTCCGTGAAGACCATCCGTTGGCTAAACGTGATCACGTGAGCTTCGCTGAGATTTCCCGCATGGATTTGTGCACGTATCGACGCGGGGCCCCCATCGGAGAGATGGTTAACAAGTTGCTTATCGAGCAGGGGCTTGAAAACGTGAAGCAGATTTATGACGACGATGTGTCCATGGGCTCGTTCATTTCCTTTAATGCGCCCGTGTACGGGGCGCTCATGCTTGATTCGCTGGCTACACGTTTGTTCTCGAACTTGAAGTTCCTGGTGGTTGATGAGGTGCCCCAGGAGTTTTACCGCATTTACATGGTGTACAACAAGAAGCACAACCACTCCCGTGCGGTGAAGGACTTCATCCAGTTCGCTCGCACCTATCAAGGCAACGATACGTTTGATGACGAAGAGCAGGATGCATAGGTCGTAAGATGCATGCCGAGGTACGGGATTGCATGCAGTTGTATTATCGCGCCTTACCGCGCGATGGGCGCTTGCCGGGTCATTGTTCGATGGACGTCCCGGACGATTTACTCGGCAAGCGCGTTATCGACGTGTTGTGCCGTAAAGGGAAGGGCGCTTATCAGCTGAGTGACTTTACAGGTGATAAGGGGTTTGTTCTGGGCGTTGACCCCGATGCGTCGTTTGTTGATGCGGCAAGCGCTTGCGCGGCCGGCAACCACTGGAGCGGCGAGCAATGGCAGCGTTATCTTCGTTTTGAGGTTGGCTGCCCTGAGGATTTATCGGAAGCGGGCGTTCGAGACGGTTCGTTTGATGTGGCGTATGTGAACTCGGCCATCAATTGCGTCTTTGACTTAGCGCTTGCCTTGGCGGAATGCGCCCGATGCTTACCGCCTGATGGATATCTTTGGGTAGCTCAAGGCGTGTTTCGCAATGCCGATGCTCCTTCTGTTGGCGCTGCCGCTTCTGGATCTGTTTTGGGCAACGTGTTCTTGCGCGCTGTTTCACTCGAACAGTTCGAGGGGTTGTGCCTGCGCGTAGGCTTTCGCTCTGTTGAGGTGTTGAGCAGGGCGGTCATCGTGCCTGATGGGGATGATGCGCGGGAAACGTGTGGTGCAAGCGAGTATTTCCAAGCTACGGTGCGCGTGCGGCGTTAACGCGTCCTTTGGCTCGATGCGAGCTCAGTTTCTCTGCATGATTATGGGGAACTTGCGACCAAGCCTGCCTAGGATGGCAATCGGCTGCTTCGTGTGGTATAAATTGATATGCATTGCAGCAAGCGCGCATCGGCGCGCACCATACTTTCGAAGACAGAAAGTGGGTTTTTACCCGCTTTTTTGTATGTTTGGGCACAGAAAGGAGCTTTGAGCGTGCTTAGCAAGAAAGAAGCGCAACTGCTTGACGCGCTTGAGCCCCGAGCGGCTACCGAGGGCATCGAGATCGTGACCGTGCAGGTTGTTGGCGCTAAAAAGGCGCCGACGATTCGCGTGTTTATAGACACGCCCGAGGGCGTGAGCTTTGATCAGCTGGCGAAATCCCAAGCCTGGATCAACGAGATCATGGACGCTATAGACCCGTTCCCGGGTGCGTACACGCTTGAGGTCTCTTCGCCGGGCATTGACCGTCCTTTGCGGACGCCCGGGCATTTTGCGCGGTTCGCCGGGCAGGTGGCCGTGGTCAAGATGGGCCATCCGCTTGACGGGCGAAGCAACTTCACGGGCAAGATCGTTTCAGCGGACGATACCTGTGTGGTGATGGAGATTGACGGCGAGCGGATCAGCTTGCCGATGGACGATATGAAGCGTGCCCACTTGAAAGGCAGCGTAGATTTCAGCTCGTAGTCGGGCTGTTAGAGAAAGGAAGCTAAGACGTGGCAAGTTCGGAACTGATCGAAGCTTTGCAGGCGTTGGCGCATGAACGCAAGATCGACGAGTTCTACCTCATCGATCGACTTGAGGCGTCGCTGGCGAAAAGCTATCAGCATATTCTTGACCTCGAGTGGGACGCTCGCGTCACCATCGACCGCCAGACCGGCCATATCTATGTGTATGAGCTTGTTCCCGTTGGCGAGCCTGATGAGGAGACGGGCGAATACACCGAGTTCGAAGAGCGCGACGTGACGCCGGCCGACGTGAGCCGCATTGCTGCGCAGAACGCCAAGAGCGTAATTTCCTCTATCGTGCGTGAGGCTGGCCGCCAGTCCATCTACGAAGAGTTCGCCGGTCGCGTGGGCGATTTGGTCACGGGCACCGTGCTTCAGGGCACGCCCGATTTCACCATCATCAAGATTCGCGATGGCGTTGAGGCCGAGCTGCCTCATTACGATGTGAAGCGCTATCCCGGCGAGCGCAACGAGCGCCCTAACGGCGAGCACTATCGTCACAACCAGCGCTTAAAGGTGCTCATTATCGAGGTTCGCGATCCCGGTTCGGATGCTCCTCGCATGCGCGGTGAGCAGGCACGTCCGGCCATCGTTGTGTCGCGTACGCACCCCGATCTGATCCGTCGTCTGTTCGAAATCGAAGTCCCCGAGATTTACGATGGCCTGGTGGAGATCAAGTCCATCGCCCGCGAGCCTGGTGCTCGTTCGAAGGTTGCCGTGGCTTCTCGCGAGCGCAACCTTGATCCGGTGGGCGCGTGCGTCGGCCCGAAGGGCAGCCGCGTGCGCATGGTGGTCGAGGAGCTGCGCAACGAGCGCGTCGACGTGATTCAGTGGGACGAGGACCCGGCTCGTTACGTGGCCAATGCGCTGTCTCCGGCGAAGGTCGACCGCGTGCTCGTCGACGAGGAGAACAACTATGCCACGGTTATCGTGCCCGATGACCAGCTGTCTTTGGCTATCGGCAAAGAGGGCCAGAACGCTCGCCTTGCCGCTCGCCTGACCGGTTGGCATATCGACATCAAGTCTGCCAGTTTCACGGGCGCCCCGCTGCCGCAGGCAGATAATATGCTCATCGACGAAGACGATTTCGACGATGATGAGCAGCTGTGCGCGTTCGTCGATGACGAAGGCGTTCGTTGTCGCAACCATGCTCGCCCCGGCAGCATCTATTGCGGCATCCATGATGATATGGACGAGGAATAACAGGTAGGGAGCGTATGGCAACGGCAACCCAAACGGTAAAGCGGCAACGCAGCTGCATCGCGTGCGGCGCTCAGGCTGACAAGGTCGGCCTGCTGCGCATCGTGCGCTCGCCCGAAGGCGCCGTTGCCTTCGATCCCTCTGGCCGCGCACCGGGCAGAGGGGCCTACGTGTGCTCCGCGGAATGCTTCGCAGCCGCGTGCAAGAAAAAGAAGCTCGACCGAGCGCTGAAGGCGACGCTCGGCAGCGATGATTATGACCGGATCGC
>NZ_CDRSTZ010000016.1:0-37853 GCF_977052095.1 Senegalimassilia sp. | reverse complement strand
TGACGCCATTAGCCCCATAAACAGGGTATCCTTGTTCTTTCAAAGCGGTTTTCGGAATTGTCTTCCATTGCTTGGGTCGGCATATATCAGCAAGCTTCACCCATTCGCCTTCAAATCGCCGTTTGTCAGTTTGGATTTTCTTGTTTTCGGCCATTACAGCATCGCCTCCAGTTCTTCGAGGTCTTTGGCGATTTTTGCGTTGCGCGCTTTGATGTCGGCGATGAGTTCGCTGGTGGGCGGGTACTCGATCTTCTCGTAGACGATTTCCTTGTACTTGTTGATGGACAGGTCGTAGTCGTTGTCGATGATCTCCTGTATGGGCACCATGAAGCTTTTCTCGGTGCGGGCGCGGTCTTTTTCGGCTTCCAGGTTGCTGAAGCGCTCGATGATGTCGGGGATGTCGTTGGTGTCGATTTCGCTGCGCTTGTCGTCTAGGCTGTAGCCGTCGGCTTCCATGTCGTAGAACCACACGTTGTCGGTTCCGCCGGTGCCCGTTTTCGTGAAAATCAGGATGGCCGTGGAAACGCCTGCGTACGGCTTGAACACGCCGGAAGGCATGGAGATGACCGCTTGCAGCTGGTTGTCTTCAATGATTTCCTTGCGGATAGCCTTGTGCGCCTTTTGCGAACCGAACAGCACACCATCGGGCACGATAGAAGCGCATCGGCCGCCGACTTTCAGGCTGCGCAGGAACAAGGCCAGGAACAGCAGCTCGGTTTTGGTGGTGGAGGCGATGTTACGCAGGTCCTTCGCGATGGTTTCCTTGTCTAGGCTGCCCTTGAACGGCGGGTTCGCCAGGATAAGCGTGTAGGCATCGCGCACGGTGTTGTCTTCGGACAGCGAATCCAGCTGCGTGATGTTTGGTGCCTCTACGCCGTGCAGCATCATGTTCATGGCGCCGATGCGCATCATGGTGGAGTCGGTGTCGTGACCGGTGAACATGGTGGTTTGGAAGCGCTGCTGCACGTCGGCCTCCATCAGCTCCGCCCCGTAGTTCTCTTTGAGGTATTGCGCTGCGCCGCAGATAAAGCCTGCGCTGCCCATGGCCGGGTCGCAGATGATGTCGTCGGGCGTGGGCTTCATTAGCTCCACCATCATCTTGATGATGTGACGCGGTGTTCGGAACTGACCGTTTTGCCCGCTGGTTGCCAACTTTGACAGCAGGTAGTCGTACACGTCGCCCATGATGTCCTTGTCGGACAGGTCGATTTCTTCCAGCTTCTCAACGATGCGCGTGAGGGTGCGTGGGTTGCTCACCACGAATGTGGCGTCCTTCATGTAGCGCGCGAACGCGGTGTCATCGCTGCCGCCCAGCTCGTTTTTGATGAAGGGGAACACGTTTTGCAGCATGTTGTCGAACATGGCCTGCGGTTCGTAATTGCGGAATACGCTCCATCGGCAGTTCTGGTGGTCGGTGTCGAACGTGGGGTCAGCCACGGGCGCGTCGAACAACGCCGCGGTGGCCTCTTTGTTCAGCTCGTTGTCATCGAGGGTTTTGATGAACATGAGGTACGTGAGCTGTTCGATGACGGTAAGCGGATTGGTGACGCCGTTTGACCAGAAGATATCCCAAATGCCGTCGACTTTGTTTTTGTACTCGCCGGTGATCATGCTCGACTCCTAACGTTTTGGTTGGGTTGTTTTGATGTCTGTGTTTATTATCCGTTATGGCTGCTGCTGATTTTTGCACAACATTTTGCGGCAGCAAGGTATGCCGGCTATTTACCCATGATCGCGCGTAGTTCGTCGGGGGTGTAGGTGCCGCCTGGTTTGGCGTGTAGGGCTACGTGGCAGTTGGGGCAAACGGGGATGAGGTCGCGTACGGGGTCGACCTTGTGGGCTTCGCCGGTTTCATGCAGCGGCACGATGTGGTGCACTTGGATGATGCCGGCGAACTGAGGCCCGTATGCTTTTGCGAAATCGAAGCCGCAGATGGCGCAGGTGTCCCCGTGCGCTTGGATGCATGCTTGGCGGGCGGCGCGGCTGCGTTCGTATCGATCGGCTGCGACGGCCTTGAGCGCGCCCTCGATGAGGGCGGCGGTGGCTTGCTGCTCGGACGGGGATTCTTTTGCTTCTGACGCTATTGCCGCGTTCGCCGCTGCTTTTTCTTGTGCGCCTTCGATTGCATCGTCGCAGAAGCCCGCGTTGCGCAGCTTTTCCTTGATGAAGTCTTGCGGTGTCAGGATGTCGTTCACGGTAAGTCCCTAATCCTCGAGTGGCATAACTGCGCCGTAAGGTTTTTCCACCGACAGGGCTTCCACGTTGCCGATGATTACCCATAGATTGCGGTAGGTCAGCGGTCTGGGGATGGAGTCTTCGGCGTAACCGTCCGTGAAGATGATGAGTAGCGCGTCACGGAAGTAACGGCGTTCGTTGATGTATTCGATAAGGGGCGTGAAATACGTGCCGCCGCGTCCTAACACGTGGTTTGGCAGGTCGTCGGGGATTTTCACGCGGTAGACGCTTTGGACCTCCATGTCGAATTCGATGACGGTCAACTCGAATCGCTTCCGGGAGATGATGGCGAATATCTCGCGGAAGATTTGGGCGATGTCGTCGTCGCTCATCGAGCCTGAGGTGTCTATGGCAACGCAAATCTTCAGCGTTTTGCTTTCCTTGGTGCCCGACAGGTCGAAGCGCTTCGGCTGGCGTCGGTTGAGGCGCGTGCGCGTTTTTGTTTTGCCGGCGGTTACGGCGCCTACGTATTTTTTCAGGATTGCTTGCCAGTTGAGCTTTGCTGGTTGGTTCAGCCGTTCGACTTGGGAGGTGAACCGGGACGGCATCATGCCGCGCGACTCGCTACCCATGATATCGACTGCTTCGTTGACCAGCTCTTTTGCTGCTTCGGCAAGCGCTTCTCCTATGTCGGTTGAATTGTCGTCGTCCTCTTGGAGCCAGGCGTGGTCTTCCAGATTGCCAGCTGCTTCAACTGCGGTGACGGCTGCCTGTGCGTGTGCTTCCGAAGAGCGGGACGCGTCGGCGCGCAATCCTCCCATTGGTGCGCTTCCGCTGCTTTCGCCCTGGTTGCTGTTGCTGGCTTTGACGTTTTCGTTCTGGTCGCTTTCGCTGTTGCCGGCTTCGCTTTCGCCTTGGCCTTCGTTTTCGCTTTCGTCTTTGCTCTGGCGATTTTGCTGGTTGTTCGATTGAGGGATGGGTGCAATGCCGTTTTGCATTGAGTTCTGGTTCTGGTCCTGCGGTTTGGCCTTTCCCTTGATGAGGTTGAAGTAGTACAGGTAGCTTTCGCCTTGGCTCAGGCCGCTCAGGTTGAACTTCCTCGCAAGCGTTCCCGACGTGACGACGCCGCGAGGCGCTTTCAGGAACTTGCCCTTGCGCCTTGCCTCACGGTTCAGCTGGTCGTTCACGGCTGCGTCAGCGGCGTAGTTGAACAGCTCGAAGAGCTGTGGGTCCTTTTCCGGGTTCGACTTCACCATTTCGGCGGGGTGGTTGAACACTACGTGATCGACCTCGTGGCAGAAGATGTAGAGGATTTCGCGCAGCGAGTATTTCAGCAGGATGAGCGGGTTCGTTTCGAACACAGGCGGGTAGGCGTCCAGGCGGATGCCCGCGATGGTGCGGCATTCAAAGTTTGCGCGAAACGTCATGGCCATGAAGAAATACCCGTAATAGGTATCGCGTTCCGACACCAGGTACAGCGTGACCAGGCGCGCGAACTGCTGGAAATCGCGGCCGATGTCGTCAAGTAGCTGCGGGGCTCGCGTGCGCTCGAACTGTTCGACCGCGCCTTTCATGCGGGCGAGCAGTTCGATGATGTTCTCGGTTTCTTCCATAGCTTAGCTGTTCTGGATAAGCGCGCGCGTGCTGTCGGACAGGTCGAGCATGGCAACAAGGTCGCTTTCGAACACGTCGAAAATCAGCTCGATAAGGCTGTTGCCGTCGTCGGTGGTTGCTGCTGCGATTTTTTGCGCGAACAGCAGTTTCGTTGACGGATCAAGCACGCCGAGCAGCGCCGAGAGCTGCTTCTTCGTTTTCGCGAATGCCTCTTGGTCGAGCATAAGGAACTCGACGTTGGCCTTCAGGTAGTCAAGCAAGGCGTCACAGGTTTGGATGCATTTGGCCACGGGCAGGTTTTTGATGCGCGGTGCTACCTTGTTGAGGTTTTCGTCGTCTTCCAGCACTTCCTCGGCTGTGAGCGCGCGGTCTTTCTTCATAAGGCTGGCGAAATACATGGTTGCCACGGTGGCGCCCAGCTTCGCGCTGGCCAGCGCCTTGAGGTCCTTGTTGACGGTGGCGGGCTTATTTTCGCTGGCGGTGAAGAACGCGCGCAGCTTCGGCTCGCTGGCGATGATGGTGTCGACCATGTCCCAGCCGCGCGGCGAGGGCGCAGGTTTTTCCTCGTCTTCAAGCTCCTTCGAATTCTCCGAAAGGCACTTCGGGTTTTCCTTGATGAAACGCAGGATGTCCGGTGATATGCCGGTTGCTTTGCCATATGCCAGCCACTCGTTGGCGTTGCTGTCGACTTTCAGCTTCAGAAAGCGGTCGAGCTGGGCGGGGTCCATTTCGTTGGTGGCGTAGGCGCTGTTTTGCGTGCTGGGGTTCATGGCGCCTACGAAGAACACCCACCAGGGGAACCGGTATCCGTTGACGGTTTTCGTCAGCAGGATGTTCATGAGCTCCTTGTATACCGTGTTCTCGGTGCGGTTGATTTCGTCGATGAACACAATGACAGGCTTGACCTGGCCTGACGCCAGCAATTCGATGCGTTTTTCGGAGGGTATGTTGTTGAGCGCGTAGCGGTTTTCGTCGCCTTCCAGCGTGTCTGCTGCAGGTTTTGCCCCCAGGCTTTCGCCTAGCTGCTCGTAGATTTCGCGCTCCTTGTTTTGGATGCGCTCCACGGCGTAGTAGGGAAGGAACTTGAACTGCACGGCACCCGCGGCGTCTTCGTATTGATAGGGCAGGCCTGTGATTTCGCCCTCTTTCAGCGTGCCGCCTTCGATGGTGATGCACGTGCCGCCAAGATCGTCCGCAACGCTTTTGATGATGGCCGATTTGCCGATGCCGTGCCTGCCCGAAATGAGCGGCGTGATGAATAGATTTTCCTTATCGGTTGCCACGTTCGCCAGAAGCGCGCGCTTGATCAGGCGTTTCGCGTTGTTGATGGAAATCAATAGCGGACTCCTTTAAGTCGGAGGAACACATCAAGTTTGCTCGAGCGGTTTTCCTTTGCGCGCCATACGTTGACGCCGTGCTTGATGACCAGGTCGGGATTTAGGTCGGCGTAGTGCTTTACGAAGAATTCTTCGCTGAAGTGTTGTGTTTTGGCCAACGTTGCATGGTCGAGCACGTCGAAGTATTTTTCCAGGAACGTTTCGCTGAAATCAAAGCACTTCATTAATGCAATGTGCTCGGATTCGTTGAAGGCGCTGAAGTTCGCATCGATGAAAGCCTCGTTGTTTTTGGTTTTCTCGAAGTAGCGTTTCAACTCGCCTTCTGGGTTGTCGGTTTGGCGAATGACCTCAAGGTCGCGCGCAAGCTTTTCCGCATCGGTGGGCTCGGGCAGCTTGATTTCCTGGCCGAAGGGGGACAGGCTGCTTGCCGGAACGGTAAGCGGGCTTTGAGACAGCGGTGGGTTGACGTGCTCTTGGAAACCTTTGCCCGGCAGCTTTTCCTGCGCAAGGGCGCGTTGCTTGCGAATCAGCTGGATGAGCTCGTGGCAATGAGCGATGTATTGCTTGCTGTATTCGCCAGTATCAAGCTCGACTTCCAGGCTACGCAGGTCAACTTCGAGAAGCTCGTCATGCTGATTGGTGAGGATATCTTCGATGTCCATGGCCATTACTTGTTCACC
Organism: Senegalimassilia sp.; assembly: GCF_977052095.1. Taxonomy (NCBI): domain Bacteria; kingdom Bacillati; phylum Actinomycetota; class Coriobacteriia; order Coriobacteriales; family Coriobacteriaceae; genus Senegalimassilia; species Senegalimassilia sp. The sequence goes on along the minus strand of NZ_CDRSTZ010000016.1, from coordinate 32,047 downwards.
GGCTTCACGGGGTTGTGCAGGATGTCGAGCAGGGTTTTGACCTGTTTAAACTTTTCGGCACCGAATAGCTTCAACACATTCACTTTGTTAAACGGAGGGTTCTGCAACGTCATCGCATCTATATCTCCATTGGCTCGCGCATACGAAACCATCTGGTCGAAGTAAGCTTTTTGCCGCGGCGTAAGGTTGGGGTCGTTGACGATCGAGCCTGCCTTTGCATTCACAGCGTCTTGCGAGATGCCCACTTGCTTGCGGATGAAGGCCAGCGAGAATTGCGAGTTGCCTGACCAATCGGCGTATTCGGCTGTGGTGCCTAGCTTTGCGGTGAAGGCTTGCTCGATTTCGTCGTATTCTGCTGCCGTAAGCGGCTCAAGCGTGCGCAGCTTTTCCAGGATAACGTTGTGCTCATCGGCCAGATAATCGTTCACGCGATCGATGTACGTGCGTGCTTTCGCCAGCCCCTCTTGTTCGCCAGCTTCGATAAGCTGATCGGGCAGGTTGATGATGTAGTACTTTTTGTCGTCGGGGATATACTGCATCAGCTCGCGCAATCTTAGCCGCACGTCTTCAGCGCGCTCAAGCGAGAAATCGTCAAGCAGGTATGCGCCCTCCATCATGTTGGCGATGAGCTCTTCTTCTTTGCGCACTTGCGGAATGTTCTTTAACTTGGTAAGCGCTTCCATGCGTTCGGTGAACTCGCGCTCGACGCCTTTGAAGCCGCGGCGAATTTTGTGCGGGTCTTTGCCTGCTTCTACACGTTGCTCGTATTCGTCTTCCACGGTCAGCACCAGCGCATCGAAGCTTTTGACGCGCGCCGGAACGCCTTCGCTGGGAAACAGGGGCAGCACATGCTCGGTGATGGATTCCACGTCGCCTTCGGCAAGGTGGTCGAACGAGCCGTCGGTTCGGTACTTGTTCACGTAGGCAAGATGCTGATTCACCTCGATGGCGTCGTTGTTGAGGCTTTTGATGGTTGAGACGAAGTAGTTGCGCAGTTGCTGTTCGTAGTGCTTGTCGAATTCCGCCGGCTGCTTCTTCTGCTGTAGCTGGCGCAGGATGGAAAGCCGAAGCATGTCGCAGTGGCCGCTTTGGCCAAGCGGCACGTCCTTTTCTTGCGGCGCACCTGCAGAACCCTTGTCGGCGGTCCAAGTTTCGCGAGCATTGAAGTAATGGAAGTTGTCGTAGTAGTCGAATGCCAAAAAGCCTTGCTTGTCCAGTTCGGGGCCGAACAGGTTGGGCGACAGGCGGGTTCCGCGGCCTACCATCTGCAGGAACTTAATCTTCGAGCGCACCTGGCGGAAGAACACCAGGTTCACGGCATCAGGGATGTCGATGCCGGTGTCCAGCATGTCTACGCTTACTGCGATTTGCGGCAGCTGATCGCGTTCGCCCAGCCGGTCGATGATGCTTTGCGCGCCGTCGACGCTGCTGTCGATGAGCTTGCAGAACTCCGATCCGCAATGATGGTAGAGCGCGTTGAATCGGTCGACGACAACTTCGGCTTCGCGATGATTTTTCGTGAAGATGATAGTTTTGCCCAGCTGGTCGCCTGCGTTGATTTTCACGCCCGTTTTCATGAGATCGTTAAGCATGACGTCGATGGTGCCAACGTTGATGGTGTTCTTGTCGGGCGTGAACACGGCGCCGGTCATGTCGCCGTCGGTTGCATCAAGCGCGTCGGAGTCGCCATCGACCAGACGGAATTCTTCTTCCACCTGCTGTTTTTGCTCGTCGGTTAAATCGTCGTAGCGAATGCCCCGGCGCAGACCTTCGGTGGTTCGATCGAGCACGGAAAAACCGACAAGATAGCCGTCGTTGATGGCTTCTTCAAGTCCGTATTCGAAATCGGGGATACCGCTTTCAATCTCGAACGCCTTGTAGGTGCTTCGTGCCTCCTCGCAGCGCGGCGTAGCGGTGAGGCCGATCATCAGAGCGTCGAAGTAGTTGAAAAGGCGCGCGTATTTGTTGAACAGCGAGCGGTGCGCTTCGTCGACGATGATAAGGTCGAAGCGGCCGATGCCGAATTCGCGCGTGTCTCCGTCAACCATGCGAATCATGGTCTGGTAGGTGGCGAAAATGAGGCGTGCGTTTTTGTCGCGGTTATCGCTGCTGCCGGTGAAGATGGACGTGGTCATGTCGGGGAGCAGCTTGTTGAAGTTCTTGTGTGCTTGCCGCACCAGGCTGGTTCGGTCGGCCAGGAATAGGACGTTTTTCACCCAGTTTGCCTTCGTGAGCACGTCGACAAGCGATATGGCTACGCGTGTTTTGCCGGTGCCCGTTGCCATGACGATGAGGCTGCGACGGCGCTTGTTTTCGAATGCTGAGCAGGCGGCCTTGATGGCTTTCTTTTGGTAGCTGCGGTTCGTGATGTCGTCGTTGATGACGGGGCTAGTGATGCTGGAGCGGTTGTTCGCGCGCTGTTTCAGCAGCTCGAGTTCATCAAGCGTGTGAAAGCCGAACACGCGGCGCGGCGGGTAGCCAAGCGGATCGATGCACGTGATGCGATAGCCGGTTACGTAGTAAGCCGTGGGCTTGTAGCCGTATTTGACTTCCATTTGCGCGGCCGCGTGCTCGGCCGCTTTTCTGCCGGCGATGGGGTTGGCCATGGCGTTGGTGTAGTCGATGACGGCGAGCGGTCGGCTGTTGCGGCCGTACAGCACGCAATCGATGGTGGAGCCGTCATCGAGCACCATGTTGAGGCAAGCGGTTCCGGGCAGTGCCTGGTTGTGGCTTGTTGCGATTTCCCATTCGGCTTCGCGCAGCGATGCTTTGACGTACAGGCGCTTGTTTTCGGTGTCGTCGCGGTGCTTGAGCGTGGAGAACTTCGTGTTGCGCAGCGTTTCCGCGAACTCAGCTACGACCTCGCTTGAAGGAACGCAGGGCTCTTGCGTGGCTTGCGCGGCAGGGGCCGCGGCTGCGGGTGCCGGCTGCGGTGTTGCGGGCGCGGGTGTGCTTGCGGGAGTTGATGTGGGTGCAGGTTCCACGACAGCGCTTGTTGGCGTTGCGGGCGCGGGCTTCGGGGCTGATGTCGCGCGCTTTGCTTGCGCGGCATCGAGCGGCGAGACGAAAACGGGGTAGTCGCTGATGAGCTTGAGATTGATACATAGCTCGCCGACGATGAACTGCAGCTGTTCGAGCGTTTCGCAGGCGACTTGTGGGGATACGTCTGCGCCATGCGCTCCAAGGTTGCCGTTTTTGCGAACGGTGTGCATAGCCGAAAGCACGGTTTCATCGTTGACATAGCGCTCAAAAGCGGGGTCGCTCATTTTTTCGAACAAGGTTGCTGTTGATTCGGGCTCGCCGACTGCCGAACGGTAAATGAGCGTGACGACAAATTCAAGTGCAGAGCGCGCCGATCCGCAGCTTTGGGCTGGCAACGCAAGCGCAATGGCTTCAGCGGCATAGCACGCATGATAGAGCTTGGCTAGCTGAGGAAAAGGCTTTATGAAGTCGAAATTCATGGCCGTCCTAACGTTCGCAAAACTGGTTTTTGCAGTACGTTATCCATTATAGTTCGGCCGAGCTGGGCAATGTTGTACAACAAATAGCTGGCTGGCAGCCGAGGCTCGGATGGTTGTCCCATTCGAGCCTCGCTGCTCATTCGCTGTACGAAAAAGCGGGGTCCGACGTTGTGGTCAAACCCCGCTTCGCCTTCGCGAATCTTGGTACTTTCGTGCGCTTAGGCCATGAGCTTCTTGATGCGGTCCATGGCTTCTACCGTGGCGTCGGCGTCGCCGAAGGCGGTCAGGCGGACGTAGCCTTCGCCGGAGGGGCCGAAGCCTGCGCCTGGCGTGGTGATGATGTTCGCTTCGGTCAGCAGCTTGTCGAAGAACTCCCAGCTGCCCACGCCCTCGGGGGTCTTGCACCACACGTACGGGCTGTTCATGGCGCCGTACACGGTGAAGCCGGCAGCCTCGAGGCCTTCCTTGATGACGCGGGCGTTGTTGCGGTAGTACGCCAGCGTTTCCTCGATTTGGCGTTCGCCTTCCTCGGTGTAGATGGCCGCCGCGCCGCGCTGGATGATGTAGCTGGCGCCGTTGAACTTCGTGCACTGGCGGCGGTTCCACATGGCGTTGAGGCTTTGGCCGTCGCGCACGAGCTCCTTCGGTACCACGGTGTAGCCGCAGCGTGCGCCCGTGAAGCCGGCGGTCTTCGAGAACGAGCGGAACTCGATGGCGCAGGTTTTGGCGCCTTCGACCTCGTAGATGGAGTGCGGCACGCCCTCTTCGACGATGAAGCGCTCGTAGGCGGCGTCGAACATGATGATGGAGCCGTTGGCGTTGGCGTAGTCGACCCACACCTTCAGCTGGTCGGCGGTGAGCACCGTGCCGGTGGGGTTGTTCGGGCTGCACAGGTAGATGACGTCGACCTTGCCTTCGGGCAGCGCCGGGCAGAAGCCGTTTTCGGCGGTGGTGGGCATGTAAGTGATGTTCGTCCAGCGCTCGGCGGCCTCGTCGTAGTCGCCCGCGCGGCCGGCCATGGCGTTGGAGTCCACGTACACCGGGTACACCGGGTCGCACACGGCCACCATGTTGTCGACGTCAAGGATGTCTCCGATGTTGCCGCAGTCGGACTTGGCGCCGTCGGAGATGAAGATCTCGTCGTCGGCGATGTCGACGCCGCGGGCATGGAAGTCGCGCTTGGCGATGGCGGAGCGCAGGAAGTCGTAGCCCTGCTCGGGGCCGTAGCCGTGGAACGTCTCGGCCTTCGCCATGTCCTCGACGGCGGCGTGCATGGCCTCGATGACGGCCGGCGCAAGCGGGCGCGTCACGTCGCCGATGCCCATCTTGATGAGCTTGGCCTCGGGGTGCGCCTCGGAGTACGCGGCGGTGCGGCGCGCGATCTCGGAGAACAGGTAGCTGCCGGGGAGTTTCTGGTAATTCGGGTTGACCTTAGCCACGAAGGGCCTCCTTGCATTTCACGGGTTCCAGCAACGGGGCCGCAGCGCGCGGCGCCCGCGTTTTCAGTCGGCGTCTATTGTGCCGCAACGGCGCCCCGCGCGCAGCAGATTTAACGGGGAAAGCCGCTATTTAACATGGAAAGCCCCGCGTGATTGCGCGGGGCTTTCGGAGAAACGTGCGTGCGAGCCCTAGCGGATGTAGTTCGTTTGGGCACCGCGTTCGGCTTTGGGGGCTTCGATGCCTGCGGCGCGTCCGGCTTCGATGCATTGCAGCAGCCATGCCATGTTGTGCGCGATGTTGCGCATGGTCTGCATGCCTTCGGCATCCTGCGCCGCCTCGCCCGGCGTGCGGCCGTGGGCGTTGTTCCAGTACGTCGACGACACGATAGGCATCTGGTTGATGGTGAAGTACTTGTTCAGCACGTCGAACGACGCCGTGGTGCCGCCGCGGCGCGCAACGGCAACCGCCGCGCCGGGCTTGTGCGCGAACGCCTTGCCGCCGGCGTAGAACGCGCGGTCGAGCGCGCACATGATGCGGCCGGTGGGGTGCGCGTAGTACACGGGCGTGCCGAACACGAAGCCGTCGGCGCCGGCGGCCTTCTCGATCAGCTCGTTGATCACGTCGTTGGCGATGGCGCACTTGCCGCCCAGCTCGGCGCACTTGCCGCACGCGATGCAGTCGTTGACGGGCTTGTTGCCCAGCCACAGCGTTTCGCACTCGATGCCGTGGCCCTCAAGGGCGCCGGCAACCTCGGCAAGCGCGAGGGCGGTGTTGCCCTCCTGGCGCGAGCTGCCGTTGATAAGCAGAACTTTGCTCATGATGAATCCTCTCGTCTTTGATGCCTGCTTATTGTATAGGCTTGCGGGACGTGGGGTGAATTTCGCACCGAAATCGCAGGTGTGCTGCCGCGCCGCTCCCATACGTTAAGGGCGCTTGGTTGCAGGGGCGAAGTTTGGCTTGCCTCGAAGAAAGGGCGCCGGTAGCGTGAAGCGCACGATGAGTAAGCGGCTCGGGGAATTATACCCCGTTGACGGCTGCCATCGTTTTCTTGTTCATGCTTCCGGTTTCCGCGCCTGAACCGCCTTGGCTTGAAGTCGGCTTCAATGTCTATAATCTTTGACGAATGATACGTTCTTTCGAAAGGGTTCGCCATGGCATCTTGCCCTCAGGGTCCATCTACTGTGCATGCTTCTTCTGCCGAGTTCGCCGCCGCGCAGGGCTCTTCCGCGGCTAGCGGAGTCGGTGGCGCGCCCGACCACATCGAGGTGCGCGGGGCGCGCGTGCACAACTTGCGCGGCGTTGACGTGGACATTCCGCTTGGCAAGCTGGTGGGAATCGCCGGTGTGTCGGGTAGCGGGAAAAGCTCGCTGGCTCTTGGCGTGCTGTATGCGGAAGGCTCGCGGCGCTACTTGGAGGCGCTGTCGACGTACACGCGCCGCCGCATGGGGCAGGCCGCGCACGCCGACGTGGACGACGTGCGCTACGTGCCCGCCGCGCTTGTGTTGCACCAGCGCCCGAGCGTGCCGGGGGTGCGCAGCACGTTCGGCACCATGACCGAGCTGCTGAACAGCCTGCGCCTGCTGTTCTCGCGCGTGGGCAGCCACGCGTGCCCGCATTGCGGAACGTACGTGCCGCCTTCCATGGCCGTTGCCGCCGAGCAATCCATCGTGTGCACCTCGTGCGGCCAGCGGTTTTGGGGCCCGGGCGCCGAGGACCTGGCGTTCAACAGCGGCGGCGCGTGCCCGACGTGCAGCGGCACCGGCATCGTGCGCACGGTCAACGAGGCCGCGCTGGTGCCCGACGAGAGCAAGACCATCAACGAGGGCGCGGTGCTTCCGTGGGGCAGCCTGATGTGGGACCTCATGAAGCAGGTGTGCGGCGAAATGGGTGTGCGCCTTGACGTGCCGTTTCGCGACCTGACGCCCGCCGAGCGCGACATCGTGTTCCACGGGCCGGCCGAGAAGAAGCACATCCTGTACCAGGCGAAAAAGGGCGACAACTTCGCTGAACTGGACTTCACGTACTACAACGCCGTCTACACCGTGGAGAACGCGTTGGCGAAGGCCAAGGACGAGAAGGGCCTGGCACGCGTGGCGAAGTTTCTGACCGAGGGGCCGTGCCCCGATTGCGGCGGCACGCGCTTGTCGGCGGCGGCGCGCGGACCGCGCGTGCGCGGCATCAATTTGGCGCAAGCGGCTGAGATGACGCTTGACGAGGCGGTGAGCTGGGTGGATGGCGTGCCGGCATCGCTTCCGGCCGAGTTGCGCCCCATGGCGGTTTCCATTTGCGAGTCGTTTCTGCATACGGCGCGGCGTCTGCTTGAGCTGGGGCTGGGGTACTTGTCGCTTGATCGCGCGGGAGCCACGCTGTCCACCGGCGAGCGGCAGCGCGTACAGCTTGCGCGCGCGGTGCGCAACCGCACCACCGGCGTCATGTACGTGCTCGATGAGCCTTCGATCGGTCTGCATCCGGCCAATATCGACGGGCTGCTTGGCGTTATGCGCGACCTCATTGCCGACGGCAATTCGGTGGTGATGGTGGATCACGACACGCGCATCCTGTCGCATGCCGACTGGCTGGTGGAGATGGGGCCCGAGGCAGGCGCCGGCGGCGGGCACGTGGTGGCGCAGGGAGCGCCGGCGGACTTGCGCGCAAACCCCGCGTCGATCATCGGGCCGTATTTGGAGAGTGAAGACGACGGCTCGGGAAACGCATTTGACGCATGGGCGGCGGGCCTGCATGGTAAGAGTGAGGGCGGGCGGAATGAACCGCTTAAGGCGAATGCGGCTGTTGAGCGTGCGGAACGTAGCGACCATGCTTGGTCGGATTTAGCCACAGACTGCGACGATGTTTGCGAGGCAGGGAGCGTGGTTTTGGGTGAATTCGGTGAGTGGCGTTCCCGTTGCAGCATCGACGACCTGTTTGCGGCTGGGGTCATCCATATGGAAACAAACGCGTTGCACACAGTGCATCCGCTGGTGGTTGACCTGCCGGTGAACCGGTTGATAGCGGTTACCGGTATGTCGGGAAGCGGCAAGACCACCATGGTGCTTGAGGAGCTGATTCCTGCGCTGACCTCGGTGATTGCAGGTGAGGCGCTTCCCTGCGCCGTGCGCAGCATCACAGCTGACGGCATTTCGCGCGTGCAGCTGGTGGACGCTACGCCCATCGGGGCGAACGTGCGCTCGACGGTGGCGACGTACTCCGGCGTGCTTGACGACTTGCGCCGCGCGTTTGCGCGTACCGAGGCGGCGAAGGCGGCGGGCTTGAAGGCCGGCGCGTTCTCCTACAACACCGGCAAGCTGCGTTGCCCCACGTGCGATGGTACGGGTCAGGTGTCGCTTGACGTGCAGTTTCTTCCGGATGTGGACGTACCGTGCCCCGATTGCCGCGGAAGCCGCTACAGCGCGCAGGCCGATGCGATTCGTTGGGCGGGCAAAACGGAGGAGACGTTGGCCGGCAAGGGTGTAGCGCCGAATCCGGGCGGCGCGCATGCTGCTGGCGCCCTAGTTGGCGGCGCGGGCCGCGTTACGCTTACTGGAGTCGATGAGCCCCTCGATTTCGCTGCGCCAGGTGGTGAATCCGGTCACACGCTTCCGGAGCTTATGGCCATGAGCGTTGACGAGGCATTGGTTGCGTGCGCAAGCCTGAAGAAGGCGCGCGAGCGGTTGCAAACGCTGCATGACCTGGGGCTTGGCTACTTGACGCTTGGCGAGGCGACGCCGGCGCTTTCCGGCGGCGAGGCGCAGCGGCTGAAGCTGGCAAGCGAGATGGGTCGCGCGCAGAACGGGTCGCTGTTCGTGTTCGACGAGCCCACCATCGGCCTGCATCCGCGCGACGTGCGCACGTTGCTGGGCGTGTTTCAGCACCTGGTCGAGCAAGGGGCAACCGTGGTGGTCATCGAACACGACCTTGATTTCATTCGCAATGCCGATTACGTGGTTGACCTGGGGCCGGGCGGCGGTCAGGCCGGCGGGCGCATCGTGGCAACCGGCACCCCCGAGCAGATTGCCGCGAACCCTGACAGCATGACCGGCCGGTATTTGTAGCAGTGTGGACAAAAAGCTTTCGGTCGGTAGGACCGCCCGAAAGCGTGACGAGCGGATGTCTGTAGCGGAGTAGGCGCCTTATTCGCGTGTTGACATTGCGAGCGTATTCAACTTCTCGAAAAAATGGCCACTTTTGGTCAACTTTTTGAGAAGTTGAATACGCATGTTGCCGCCCCATCCTCATTTGGCGTCTCGTGTTGATTCTTGTCTTTGTTATTAAGCGTTTGAACTGGGGATATGCTAACTCAAACTACAAGGCTTGTACTTCGTTGTTGCGGCTTGCGGGATGGCGGTTCAGCTTCTTGGATTATTGTCCTGAATATGTTCAGGAACTCGATTTTTTGCCCAACAGTGGCCATATTTTCGAGAAGATGAACCCAGGGCTGCGGGTGCTGAACTATTTGCGCTCGTTTGTGCAGACATCCTGGCTAGCCTTGAGCGTTTGACTCTCCGTGCCCATTGTTGCCGGTTTTTTCGCGCTGTGCGCGGGTGCGGCGGCGGGCTGCCTGCTCTGCTTCGATTTGGCGGGCGAACTCGTCCATTTTTCGCTCGCCTTCGCTTTTGATGCCGAACAGCGTGCGGCCGCTTGAGACGCGCGGTTGCGCGCTGCCGCTCATCTGCACCTGCAGCTGCTGTTGAATGCGCTCCCATCTGCGCTCGAAATCGCTGGTCATTGGCGTGCTCCTATTGTTGCTTGTGCTTCGTTTGCTCAACCGTGTTTGCTTTGCGAAGTCGGAAACGGCGTGCGGGCAATGGGGCTTTGGGCGGCGGTCGATAGGCTCTCTTCCCGCTTTGCTGAAAGCGCCTTTTTGCACGCGCATCGTTTGGCCAACAAGGTCGTTTTTCGCTTCGCTATGATAGCGCGGTTGGGTTTCGCGCGAAGGTGCGTTTCTTGGAGTCGTTGGTGTTTATGGTTTGGCGGCAATTGCGCCGCCTGCCGTTTTGCTATACTAGCGGCCGTCAATCGAATAGTTTGCCCTGCCGCCGGGTAGGGAACCGAGCACTCGGATGGATCGCGTCGTTAGGCCTTTGAAGACGCGGTTCGCCGGGTGCTTTTGTTTTCCCTGGAAAGAGTTTGTGTCTCTTGTTTATCGAGTTCGCCAAAACGTGCAAGAAAATGCGAATTTCGGGGCATGCGCGAAAGGTTAAGACGCCGGACTGCTTCACGCAGGGTCGTTCGTAACGAATATGCTAGCGGTAATTACTTGCCGTTGTGGCAGCGCGCATGAAAACGGCGTAAGGATTGATGTCGATGGGCCGGGAATGCCCCGAAATTCGCGAAAAGTTGCAAAAAACGCCCGCGCGGTGCTGCGCGGGCGTTTTCTGTTGATAGGTTATTGCCTCAAGAACGGTGCGGATGCGGCCGATTCCCTTAGCAGCCTTCGCCGGCTGTTTGGGGGCCTTCGGTTTGCGGGGCGCCTGCGGGCATGTCGTCCTCGGCGGCTTCGCTGCGCTTCTTCAGCAGCATGGACACTGCCAGCGCGGCCACGGCCAGCACCAACGTGAACATGAAGCCCCAGTGTACGCCGTTCGTGAACGCGATGGCGCCGCCCTCGGCGCTTGCGGCCTGGCCCATGCCCAGCAAGCTGGTGGCCACGGCCGTGGCAACGGCGCCGAGCACCTGCTGCAGGGTGTTCATCATGGTGGAGCCGTCGGCGTTCATGCGGTGCGGCAGCGAGTTCAGGGCGCTCGTTTGGCTGGGAGACATGGCCAGCGGCACGCCGATCATCATGATAACGTGCGCGCAGATGGCGTACGCCACGGGTGACTCGGGCGTGGCCAGCAGGAACATGACGGCGCCCGCGATGGACAGCGCGAAGCCCGCGCGCGCCGGGATGCGCGCGCCGATGCGGTCGTACAGCCCGCCAGCGATTACCGACACGATGCAGTTCACGATGCCGCCGGGCAGCATGAGCATGCCGGCCATGGCCACAGGCAGCAGCATGCCGCTTTGGATGTACTGCGGCAGCAGGTACATGGCCGAAAGCGTGATGCCGAAGTTCAGCATGACCAGCGTCACGCCCACGCGGTAGCCCTGCTGGGCGAACACGCGCATATCAAGCGCGGGTGTGTCCATGTGTAGCTGGCGCCACGCGTACGCGGCTACGCAAACCACGCCGATGACCAGGGCGGACAGCACCTCGACGCTGGTCCAGCCGTACAGGCTGGCAAGACCGGCGCCCAGCACGATGCCGCCGAAGCCCAGGCACGACAGCACGCACGACAGCACATCGACGGTCGGGCGCGTCAACTCGTAGGGGTTCACCAGGAACTTCGCCGCGAACACCATGGCCACGGCCAGCACCACGGCGAAGGCGAAGAAGATGGCGCGCCAGCTAAAGGCGCCCAGCAGAATGCCCGACAGGGTGGGGCCGATGGCCGGCGCAAACATGATGATGAGCGCCGTCAGACCCATGGCCGCGCCGATTTTCACCGGCGGGAACACCTCGAGCACCACCGCGAACATCATGGGCAGGATAAGGCCCGTGCCGATGCCCTGCACCAGGCGGCCGGCCAGCATGATCTCGAAGCTCGGCGCAACGCCGCTGATCACCGAGCCGACAAAGAACGCGCCAAGCGCGAACAACGTTAGCTTGCGCACGCTGAACCATTTCATAAGCAGGCTGGCGAACGGCAGAACAATGCCGATGACCAGCATATATCCAACAACCATCCACTGCATGACGGCCGTCTCCACGCCGAAGGCGGCGGAAAGCTGCGGCAGGGCGATGTTCAGGGACGTTTCGCTGAACATGCCCGTGAAGCCGCCCAGGTACAGGCCCATCATGGTGAGGTAGGGGTTCGGCGTCTTGATGCGCGCCTCGTGGGGATTAAAACCTTGCATATTGTGTTCCGTGCATTCCTTTCCGATTCCGGCAGCAGCGCCTTGCCGTTTGCTAGCGAGCTCGTCTTTGCTTTGGCCGGCCTGGCGCTCTTTGCCTGAAGTGGCGAAGGGCATGGCGAAGGCCGTTTGGGCGAATGCGATTCCGGGCAAACAAAAAGCGGGCCTGCAAAGGAAGCTTTCATCCTTTGCAGGCCCGCTGTGTCCACGGCGCTACTGACTACCACTAATTGTCTTTACCTTAGCAGAAGCAAGGCCCGTTTCGTAAGCGTTGAAATTGTGGAGAATGGGCGCATGGTGGCGGCTTCCAACCCGCCCATCGACATGGAGCTGTGGGGCAACACTTGCGCGGTTTGCGCTAGCGAGACGCTCGTTATGGCTGTTGAAATCGGACCGCAACGCTTTTGTCACGGTTGGTTCGGTACCGTTTCCTTATCGGTTGTTCAAACCAGCAAACGGAAAGGGACGGAAATGGAAAAAGCGGAGCCTTATCGCAAGGTCCTGAAGGTCATGTGCATCTTCTCCATCGTGTACGACCTGTTGATGATTGCGCTGTTCTCGATTGTGGCGGCGGGCCTGTTCGATTACGACACGGCCGCCTTGCTTCTGGGCCTGCCCCAGGACATGCTGGGCGGCGTGAGCCTGGCCTCGGTCATGCAGACGCTGGGCGTGATGATGATTGCTTCCCAGGTCATTCACCTGATCGGCGTGCTGTTCGTGCTTCACGGCGTGAAGAACCCAGCGAAGATGAAGCCCGGCATGGTTCTGTACGGCATCCTTTCGGTGTTCTCGATTTTCGGTCTGATCAGCAATCTTGTTGGCGGTGCGCTTTCCGGCATAATTGTTGGTTCGTACATCGCGATCTGGTTCAAGTTCTACTGCACTTTGAGGGTCAACAAGATGGCGAAGTAGCTGCTTGTAGACTTTGACCGAATTACACGTTGAAAAGGCGCTTCGGGCCACAGGGCTCGGGGTGTCTTTTCGTTTTGAGCCATGTGGCTCAACTTTGCTGAAATGGGCCTGAAAACTGCCCGCGCGGCGGCACGCGGGGGCGGTGTTTGATAAGCTGTCACCAGGAAGCAACGCACGCTTCCGCATCCCAATCGAAGGAGTCGCCATGGCTCAGGAATCTGTGAACTATCAATGCCCGAACTGCATGGGCCCGCTGCATTACGTGGGCGAAAGCGGCAAGCTCGAGTGCGATTTTTGCGGGTCGTCGTTCACGCCTGCCGAGGTGGAGGCGGCGTATGCGGCCAAGCAACAGTCGGCCGACGAGGCGGCGCAAGAAGCGGCCGCGCGCGCTGAGGCGGGCGAGCAGTCGGCATTTGACCGCATGGCCGATGAGGCCGCTGGCGCGTCGTCGGTGGTCACCGACGAGGTCATCGACGCCGCCGTTGCCGTGGGCACGCAGGCCGATGACCCCATCGCGTCGTTTCTTTCGCGCGCAAGCTGGAACGACGAGGAGCGCGAGGGCATGCGGTCGTACGTGTGCTCGTCGTGCGGCGCGCAGTTGACCGCCGACGCCACCACCGCCATCAAGGAATGCCCGTATTGCGGCAACCAGGCCATGGCGCCCGGCACGTTCGTCGATGGCGCGAAGCCCGATGTGGTCATCCCGTTCAAGCTGGACAAAACGGCCGCTGAACAGGCGCTTACCAACTACTACAAAGGCAAGAAGTTCCTCCCGAAGGAATTCGCTGCCGCCAACCGCATCGCGCATGTGCAGGGCGTGTACGTGCCGTTTTGGCTGTACAACGGCACGGCATCGGGCCAGGGCACGTTCGAGGCGCGCAACATCCGCACGTGGCGCGAGGGCAAGTACGAGGTGACGGAAACCGACGTGTTCCGCGCTTGGCGCGAGGGTTCGTCGGCGTTTTCGCGCATCCCGGCCGACGGGTCGGCGAAGATGCCCGATGGGCATATGGATGCCATCGAGCCGTTCGACTACAACGAGCTGGTGCCGTTTTCCGTGGCATACCTGCCGGGGTATTCAGCCGAGCGTTACGACCAGGATGCCGACGAGTGCCGCCACCGCGCCGAGCATCGCATGGAGAACACGCTGACCGAACAGCTGCGCGGCACGGTTACGGGCTACGACCAGGTGGATCCGGGCCATGTTGACGCCAACGTGGAGTTCGGCGAGCTGCAGCAGGCGCTGCTGCCGGTGTGGATGCTGCACACGCGTTGGAACGACGAGGATTACCTGTTCGCCATGAACGGCCAGACGGGCCGGCTGGTAGGCGACCTGCCGGTGTCGCCGCTGAAGGTGGTGCTGTGGTTCGTGGGGCTGTTCGCGGTGTTCGCGGCCATTATGATGGGCATTGACGTGGGCTTTTTGGAGCTTGAGGACACCATGAGCCGCGTGCTGGTGGACGCGGGCGTGCCGCTGGCCATTGCGGGCGGTACGTGCTTCTTCTTCTACTCGGAGATGAAGACGGCCAAAGAGCAGGATTCGGCGCATGGCTACGTTGCCGACGGCGGGTTGAACCTGACGGGAAGCCACGACCAGTTCGTCAACTCGTTCCGCACGCGCACGCTGGTAGATACGGGGGACGACGACCGGTAACCGATCGCAACCGGTAATCGGTCGCGGAGCGTGGACGGTATCGCGGGGTGGCATGCCGCAAACGAAACGGTTTCGTCACGGAATTGTCCCATCGCCGTGAACTTCGGTATAAGTATGTTCTGCATCGGACGGGCCGGCTGCAATTTGGGGCGACTTGCGCGGCCACTCGTTGGCATGGCGTGGCAGCGGTTTGCCCGCGGCGGCTGGCCGATATTCGATAACGGTTTCAAGGCGCGAAGGCGCCCGAAGGAATAGGAGAGAACCATGGGTCTTTTGAAAGCGGGCGCGGGCGCGCTCGGCGGTGTTCTGGCGGACAGCTGGCGCGACTACTTCTATTGCGATGCGCTTGAGGCGGACGTGCTGGTGGCGAAGGGCCAGAAGCGCACGTCGAGCAAAGGCCGCAGCTCGAACACGAAGGGCGAGGACAACATCATCTCCGATGGCTCGATCATCGCGGTGAACGAGGGCCAGTACATGATCATCGTGCAGCAGGGCGCCATCGTGGACGCGGTGGGCGAAGCCGGCGAATACGTGTTCGACAAGTCCACCGAGCCCAGCCTGTTCTTCGGCGACGCCACGCTGAAAGACCGCGTGCTGCAGTCGTTCGAGCGCGTGGGCGCGCGCTTCGCATTCGGTGGCGATGCGGCCAACGACCAGCGCGTGTACTTCTTCAACGCGAAGGAAATCATGGACAACAAGTTCGGCACGGCCACGCCGGTGCCGTTCCGCGTGGTTGACGCGAACATCGGGCTGGACACCGATTTGTCCGTGCGCTGCAACGGCCAGTATTCGTACCGCATCGTCGACCCGCTGATGTTCTACAAGAACGTGTGCGGCAACGTGGACGACGTGTACACGCGGGACAAGATTGACGCGCAGCTGAGGTCTGAGCTGCTCATGGCGCTGCAGCCCGCGTTCGCGAAGATCTCGGCCATGGGCGTGCGCTATTCGGCGGTGCCGGCGCACACGATGGAGCTGGTGGACGCGCTCAACGACGCGCTGGCGGACAAGTGGGCATCCACGCGCGGCATCCAGGTGGTCAGCTTCGCCGTGAACTCCATCAGCATCCCGCCCGAGGACGAGCAGATGATCAAGGATCTGCAGAAGGCCGCCGTTATGCGCGACCCGAATATGCGCGCGGCGAACCTGACGGCGGCGCAGGCCGATGCCATGCGCACGGCGGCGGGCAACACCGCCGGCGCTGCGGTGGGCTTCATGGGCATGGGCATGGCGGCCGGCGCGGGCGGCATGAACGCGCAGTCGATCTTCGGGCAGGCCGATGGCGGCGTGCCGCAGAGCCAGTATCCCATGGCCGCTGGCGGCGGCTTTGCCACGCCGGGTGCGCCGACGGGTGCGCCGGCCGGCGCGGGTGCGGGTGAGTGGACGTGCTCGTGTGGCGCTACGTCTACGGGCAAGTTCTGCCCGAATTGCGGCAGCCCGAAGCCCGAGCCGGTGGCCGCTGGCGAGTGGACGTGTTCGTGCGGTGCGAAGAACACCGGCAAGTTCTGCGGCAACTGCGGACAGCCCAAGCCCGCCGCTGATGGCTGGGATTGCAGCTGCGGCGCGCACAACACCGGCGCCTTCTGCAGCAACTGCGGCACGAAGCGCCCGTAGGGGGGAACGAAGTGCCTGTCGCGTGCGGCGGCAGCCTGTTCGCTAACGGTATGCGCGCTGCGTAGGTTTGCGCTGCGTGGTGAACTTTTTCAGGGGCGGTTGCCGCAGACGGCAACCGCCCCTTTTAACTGTCAGGATTGGCGTTGACTGCCCATTTTTCATTGGATTGGCGAAAAATGTCGAAAATTCGAAGTAGAGGGGCAGAATCTCGCCGTTGACGCTTGCTTTGGTAAGGTTTTGCGAGGTTGAACTTGTGTCGTCGGTAACGAACGATGCAATAATTGTAACTACCGATGATGATGACATGCATATTGGGTCTGCGATAGCGCAACGTTGCCCCTCTGCTTCGAAAAAGTTGCAGAAAATACTCGTGAAGGCCAAAATGTTCTAGAACCGACATTTTTGGATGGAGTTTGTCATGCCTGCACGTTTATCAGATGCGCCCCTGTTCAGGGGCATTCCTGCGGAAGAAGTTGATGCTATGCTGCCGTGCCTTGGTGCGTCGCGGCGGGCGTATCGCCGTGGCGAGCGCGTTATGCGGGCGGGCCAGGTGGCAACGCGCGTTGGCGTGCTGCTTGAGGGGCGGCTTCATGTTGAGATGCCCGATGCGTGGGGCAACGTGAGCGTGCTTGAGTCTGTTGGCCCTGGTGAGCCGTTCGCCGTTGCGTATGCGTGCGGCAAGGAAGGCGTGCTGGATGTAGACGTGGTGGCCGACGCCGACAGCACTGTGGCAACGCTTGAAGCCGCTCGCGTGCTGCATCCGTGCGAGCGGCAATGCGCGTGCCACGGCGCATTGGTGCGCAACTTGCTGGTTTCCATGGCGAACAAGAACATCGCCATGAACCGCCGCGCCATGGCCATGGCGCCGAAAACCGTGCGTGGCAAGATTCTTGCGTACCTTTCCGTGCAGCAAACCGTTGCGGGCACGCCCGAGTTCGCCATTCCGTTCACGCAGGAGAAACTGGCCAGCTACCTGGGCGTTGATCGCAGCACGCTTTCGGCTGAGCTGTCGGCGCTGCGAAAAGAGGGCGTTATCGACTACAAGGGGCGCACATTCCGGCTGATGGGCAGCGGATTGTAGGAGTGACGCAAGTAGTGCGCGCCTGCTTGCTGCGGTGTGCCCGATGCGCCAGGAATCTGCAATCTGGAAGCGCTTGCTATTGCGACGCGAATGGCGGATATTCTTTGGATGAGAACGCTTCGACTTTTTGATTGTCGCAGCTCGTGGGGCGTGGTATTGCGAGATGCGATGACTGGGTGAGACGAAAGGACTTGCATGTCTGAACTGGTTGAAATTCGCGGCGGGCGCGTTGCGGCGGCTATCGATCCGTTGGGCGCGCAGCTTTCGAGCCTGCAGCTTGAGGGGCGCGAATACTTGTGGCAAGGCGACCCGCGGTTTTGGGCGCGCCGAGCGCCGGTGTTGTTCCCGATTGTGGGGTCGCTGCGCGGCGGGTGCGCGCAGTCGGCGGCGGGCCCGTGCAAGATGGGACGCCACGGCATCGCGCGCAACTTCGAGCATGCGGTGGTGGAGCGGGCAGCCGATGGAAGTGCGGCGACGTTCGAGTTGCGCGACTCGGCGGAGACGCGCGCGGCGTACCCGTACCGTTTCGCGCTGAACATGACGTACGCCGTTGCGGGAGACGCCTCGCTTTCGCAGACGTTTCGCGTTACGAACACCGGCGACGTCACGCTGCCGTTTTGCGTGGGCGGGCATCCGGCGTTCAACGTGCCGCTGTCCGGTGCGCAGGGCGAATCGTTTGAGGATTACGAGCTGCGTTTCGCCGAACCTTGGACGTGCTCGGTGCCGGTGATTGGACCTGATGGCCTTATGAGCTGGGAGGACGCCTTCGAGTGCCCGCTCGGCGCGAACGCGCTGCCGCTGACGCACGCCACGTTCGACCATGACGCGCTTATGTTCTCGCACGTCCCGGGAAGCACGCTGACGCTTGCGGGCACGAAAAGCGACCACGGTGTGCGCATGGATTTTCCGGGTTTCGACTATATCGGCGTGTGGTCGGCCGCCGGCGACGCGCCGTTCGTGGCGCTTGAACCCTGGACCGGTCACACCACCGCGGACAACGAGGACGACGTGTTCGAGCACAAGGCCGGCATGACGCTGCTTGAGCCTGGCCAAACCTTCGAGCGCACATTTACCATCACGCTGTTTTAACGCAGCTCGCTAAAGATCGACTGCCTAAGGATTGGGAAGCGCGGGCAAAAGAGCTGGTGAAGGGGCGAATCGAAGCAAATGCCAGTTCTTGTTTGCGGCGGTGGAGCTTTCTCGCTATTAGTTTGCCCTGTTGTTTAGCGCTGCCCGAAATGATTCTGCCAATTTTGGCGCTTCTGCGTTGCGCGTACGATGCGCGTCTACATATAAGCCCGGCACCTTTCGAAAGCCGAAACGCATCTTACCTGGAAACTTTCGACAGCCGATACGCACTTTGCCCGGCAACCCTCAGAACTCGACAAGCGCCTTGCGTAACAACTCTCGACAGATGAAATACTTTCTGCGCCCCCGCCTGGAGCTGCCATGCGAAGTCATCGAAGGGCGCGCCGTGCTCCCGCTGTATTCCATAGTTTTTAGCTATGGAAGACTCAACAAGATTGCTATTTCACAAGAATGGAAAGGTGAGTCATACTGCTTGCTCGTGAAATCGATTCCATATCGCTTGTGCTCGAGCAGTGCGGCGCGGGTGCAAAAGCCACCGCCGTGTCCACGACGCAAGCAGCCCACAAGCCAAAGGCTCTGGGCAAGGCAAACCCGCATACGGGGAAATCAGAGCGGATTCCGACCTTCTGTCCCAATCCCGCCGTAGGCCAGCCTTGGTTTCGCAGAGCCAATGAAACACCAGATGAAAGGCACCCTCATGACGAATTGCGGACCGAATAAGTACGACGTTGTCGGCAGCTTCCTGCGCCCCGCCAAGCTCAAGGAGGCGCGCGAGGCCTTCGCCGCCGGCACGCTCGACGCCACAGCGCTCAAAGCGGTCGAGGACGAATGCATCACCGACCTGATTGCAAAAGAGAAGACCGCCGGCCTGCGCTTCATCACCGACGGCGAGTTCCGCCGCGCCACGTGGCACCTCGACTTCATGTGGGCGTTCGATGGCATCGGCCATGCCGCCACGAAAGACGGCCTACCCTTCCACGACGAGGCTGCCAAAATCGACGACACGTTCCTGACCGGCAAGGTTGTGCTCACCACCGAGCACCCGTTCGTCGAACACTACCGCTTCGTGGCGCAATTCGAGGACGAGCAGACCACGGCGAAGCTGACTATCCCGGCGCCCGCCCAGTTCATCGAGCAGTTCATCATGCCCATGAATCGCGAAGCAACCGAGGCGCACTACGCTGACGATGTCGCGCTTGAAGACGATATCGTTGCTGCATATGGCCAGTTCATCAGCCAGCTTTACGCAGCCGGCTGCCGGAATCTGCAGTTCGATGACTGCTCGTGGGGCTGCCTGGTAGACCCGAAGGCCGAGATGTTCTTCGGCACGGATCAGGCGGGGCTTGCGCGCATCAAGGAGCAGCTGCTGCGCATCAACAACCGCGTGCTCGACGCAGCGCCGGCCGACCTGCGCATCAACACGCACGTGTGCCGCGGCAACTTCCACAGCACGTGGGCCTGCGAGGGCGGCTACGACGGCGTGGCCGATGCACTGCTGGCAAACGAGCACGTCAACGCCTTCTTCCTGGAATTCGACGACGAGCGCTCCGGCAGCTTCGCGCCGCTGGCCAGCGTACCGGCCGGCAAGCAGGTGGTGCTGGGCCTCATCACCACGAAACGCGCCGAGCTTGAGAACAAGCAAGCCGTCATCGACCGCATCCATGAAGCGGCGAAGTACGTACCGCTTGAGAACCTGTGCCTGTCGCCCCAGTGCGGCTTCGCCAGCTGCGAAATCGGCAACAAGCTCACCGAAGAGCAACAGTGGGCGAAAGTGGCTCTGGTGCGCGAAATCGCCGAAGAAGTGTGGGGCTAACGGAAGCCGAGCATTCCCTCTTCCGTCAACTGAATCGACGTAGCGAAACAAAACTGTCAACTGTTTCGACTTTGCGTTCAAGCGACCAACCGACTCGGACGCAAGCAGAAAACGCGGGGTTGAGCATTCGGCTCAACCCCGCGTTCGTTACATGCATTTATGCTTAGTGCCTCTCGGTTGACGATGGTTTCCGGTCAAGTTGCATTTCGGTTGCAAAAGATTCTTGCACGATTTGCTGGAGTGGTTCGGCAGTTCAGGAACTCGTAAAAATGGCCATTGTTGGGCAATATTTTGAGATTCTGAATGGCTGATTTCTACTCACCTGTTTGATCGCCCTGATTTCTTATCGCCTATTCCAAGAATCCCTTCGTTGATTACATATTTTGATGCTCAGTTTCGCCCTGGCGGTGACTGGCGAAAACACTCATTCAGCTGTTTCGCTGTTTGTCCCAAATTCCTTCAGCTTCTCGGGATATTGCCCAACAGTGGCCACTTTTTCGAAAAGCTGAACATTATTTGCTGTGCCTTCCTCCTTGGCGCCCGGCTGGACCGTATTCGCAGATTTTGCACGCCCTATAGCGAAAGGGCCCTTGGGCCGAAGTCGCTAGGAAAGGACTGCATATGCGAACACCAAGCGCATCGCCGCCTAAAGTACGGGAAATCAAAGCAGAGGACACTCTCGCGAGTTCATCGCCGAATCCCGCTTGCTGTTCAAGCGTTGAACAGATTTGCTGGAACTCGGGAGGACGGCAGATGAACAACGCACACGAGCACGGTGGCTGGACGATTTCGGAGATTGAACGCCTGACAGGCTTGCCGCGGCGCGACATCCAGCGCTGCTGCTACAGCGGGAAAGGAGGGCTTGGCATTATAAAACCCCAGGACAGTACGTGGGGAAGAAGAACCTATAGCGCATGTGATGTCGCCACGCTGTTCGTGGTCCGCCTGGAAAAGCAGCAGGGGCTGAGTCTTCCTGAAATTGGCGATAAATTGCGTAAGCGTCCAGCAATCGGAAGCGAGGCGGAGCCCGGGCTGTTGGCCGTGCACATAGCAAGGCTGAAAGAGCAACAAGAAGAGGTTGCTGGGCAGCTGTTGGCCGCACGAGCGTTGCTGATGGCTTCGCAGGGTGCAGAACCGTTGTTGGCTGGCGAGCTTGTCGAGAACGAAATCGATGCGCAGGTGATTGAGGCCCTTCGCAAGATGGCGGACGAAGAGGCAGAGCAGATCGATGAGCATGCCGACCGTGTTGCCTG
The DNA here is from genome assembly GCF_977052095.1 of Senegalimassilia sp. Taxonomy (NCBI): domain Bacteria; kingdom Bacillati; phylum Actinomycetota; class Coriobacteriia; order Coriobacteriales; family Coriobacteriaceae; genus Senegalimassilia; species Senegalimassilia sp. The sequence goes on along the minus strand of NZ_CDRSTZ010000016.1, from coordinate 10,839 downwards.
TCGCGGGTGGTTGCTTCGCTCTTTTGCGCCGCTTGCGGGAGCCGCTCATTTTTCTGAAGCATCAGAGCGCGCCGCGCTTGCGCTTGCTGGCGCGATTGACAGTATCCATGAACGCTACAACGTGGCGCATGTTGCCGCAAAGAAGATTCTGAACTGGGCATTTACTGCACCCGGTATGTCCGTGGTCGTTGACGTTTGGCTTGGACCGGGAACTTACGAGCTGCTTTTGCGGACGCTTCATTAGTTCGCGGCTATAAGGATTACGAATGAAAGGAACCATTATGAAACAGGCGATTATCGCTGCAACAAGCGCCGCAATGCTTGCGCTTGCTCTTACGCTTGCGGGTTGTGCCGCACCTCAAGACCAGCAATCGAACGTCGAGCAGAAAGTTAGCGAGGCTCAGCAGGAAACGGCTGTTCAACAAAGCGAATCGATTAAGCCTTCTCCCGATAAGTACACGTGGTACGTCAAAGACTATCGCGGGATGAACGCGGCATCTGTTGGCTATACCGCTTTAGATGAGTTGCGTCACGACCGATATGGTGACGGTACCCTGGGAATTGTGTACGTCAGCGCGGATGGATCGTACATTAACCCGACGGACGAAGAAAGCTTGAAGCAGTACGTTGTTTACGATCAAAACCTCAAGCCCAATACCGAGATAAAGCTTGAATTTCTGAAGCAGGAAGACGGGACCGAATACGACAATCTCGTGGCAAGCGAGTCTCAGGAAGAGGTCGTGCTTGCGGTAAAGAAAATTGGGGAAGCTGACGCTACGGCACCGTGCATGACTGCAATTGATTCCTCGCCAGATAAGTACACGCGTGCGCTGCGGGATTATGTTGGGCGCAATCTCGCATCGTGCGGATATATCAGCATGGCAGGCTCCCTTGCTGACCATTACGGTAGCGGATACATCACGATGAATGTGCTATCCGGCGATGGAAGCTACATTGAGCTTGATGACAAGGATTCTCTGGCTGACTATGTGGTAGTTGGGCAAAGCATGCAGCCGAACACCATGATCACCATGGAGTTCAGCAAGAAAGCCGACGGCACGGAATACGACAACCTTGTGAGCAGCCAAAGTGTGAAGTCGCTGGACCTGAAAGTTGTCAAGCTGAATTCCTGATGCCTGCGCAATTCGAGGAACATCTATGAGCTAGAAAGTTTTGGATACGGGCCGATGCGAAAGTGTCGGCCTGATTTGGCTCGGCCGGCGCGTGCGTAAGCCTTTCGGGGGGGGGTGGAAATACCGGGGTTTGTGCCGGCTAGAAGTCGATCAGGTCGCGCACGTTCACTTCAAGGGCATCGGCCAGGCGGCACAGGATGTCGAGGCCCACGTTCACGGTGCCGTTTTCGATTTGCCAAATGTGCGTTTGATTCGAGCCAATCATCAGAGCAAGCTTGCGCTGGGACAGCCCTTGCTGTTCCCGTAGCGCCTTTATGCGCTCGCCCAACCGTTTTCTGCGCTCGTCTGTATTCATAAGCGCATCGTAAAAGCTACAATGTTTAGGGTGACTTGCTATAGCAAGTCACCCAGCAAACGCCCAAACGAACCGCACGGGAAGCGGTGTCGAGGGAACGGGAAGCAACGCGCATCTGTTTGTGTGCAGGGAAGAAGGCGAGATGCATCATTTATCTGGGAGCGCAAAACTGGAAGCAAGTGCACGATTCTATGCGCGATACGCACTTGGCGCGTTGGTCCTGATTACGGTTCTGTTCTGTTTCGCGAAGTTTGCGAATACTCTGTCGATGCTTGCGTTCTCGCTTGTGCTGGCCTTGTTGACAGCAATTGCAACCCCTACGTTTGCGTATGTGCTCTTCGCCACCAAGCTGCACAATCGCAGCCTGCTGAGCGAAACGGGCTTTTTCGCGAAAACTACACGCGGCAAGGCCGTTCGCATTTTTGTATCGTTCGTCTTGTCCCTTGCGGCAATGGTCGGGCTACTGTTTTCTGTTGTTCGTTGGGGGCAGGCCGAATGGGCAATTGCGCTTGTCGGCGCCGCAGCGTGCCCGTTCGTTTTTATGCTGGCGAACAAGATTTCGGCGCATGAGTTCAAGCTGGCTTTCGAGAAAACCGGTACGCTCGTACTTGGCGGAGTGCTTCTCACGTTGGCGATTGGCGTCGCATCTGCCGTTGTCTTTGCCAATACGCCGGCGCCTCAGTTCAATAGCGTGCTCGAATCCTTTTTGGCAAACGAAAATCCCTTCGGCGAATCCTCTTCGGTGCTGCTGGCCGATGCGGGGTTGCTGACCACCTATACCGATACGGTGCTGACCTGCTTGCTTTCGCATGTTGCCGATGCATCGTGGAGCGGCTACGTTAGCGCGCAGGTTTTGCTCACGGTGTTTTCGATTGGCGGTTTCGTCAATCTGCTTTGCGCGTGCATGATGCCCGATTGCGTTTACGAGCTATTCCTTCCGCTTGCCGATGTTGACGAGCTGGAAGAAAGCCTCCGGCAGCGCAAGCCGCAAGTTGGGCTGATTGTGCTGACTATCGTTCTTGCGGTTGTTCCTTTGGCGGCAGGTTTGGGGGCCGAGGCGAAAGCTGCTGAAATCGAGTCGATCGAGGGCATTTCGCAAGGAAAGCAATTCGTGCAGGATCAAATCGGCGTCGCGGTGTATATGATCGATGGCAAGACGTACGATCAAGAAGCTGTCGAAATGGTGCTGGCCGATATGGCTAGCGAGTCGTCCGAGCTGACCAATCGTGTGCAAAATACGCTTGTTCCCCTGATCAACGCGTCGTTTGACAAGCGCATTCAGAACATCGACAACTACCTTGATTGGTACTATTCGCTTTCGGCGGATTATGAGCGCGTCATCCGCACCTTTACCGGCAGTCTTGAAGAAGAGCTGAAAGACCAGCTGGCCGCGTCACTTGCCGAGGGCATCGACGATTCCGAGCTTAACGACGAGATGCAAACGTGTACTGAGCTGGCCGCCAAGTTGCAGGAGGAGCTCGAGACGCGGCTTGCGGCTTGCGAGGTGACCACTGTTCCCGATTGGCTTCGGAAGCCGGCCGAGTTCGACCCGAAACGGCTTACGGAAATAAAGCAGCCGTCGGAAAAGCTCATGGAAGATAACCAGCGCATCATTGCCAGCGTCGGGGGCGGTGCGGCTGGCGGCTACATCGCGAAGAAGGTTTTCGATCGCGTTGTCGGGAAAGAAGCGATTGCGAAGATGGTGACGACGTTGGCGAGGTCCCTGGGGGTGAAAACGGCATCGTCGGCAATCGGCGGCGCTGCTGGAAGCGTTGCGCCCGTTGTCGGCAACGCTGCGGGCTTCGTTGCCGGCGCAGCAATCGGGACCGGCATCGACTACGCGCTGCTCAAAGCTGACGAGGCTCAAAACCGCCAAACCTACCACGACGAGATTGCAGAAGCCATCGAACAGCAACGAGCAGAAACCCTCGCCGCACTCCCGCAGGCACCGCAGGGGGAGTAAGCTGATGCAGCGTCATCTTTGGGAAAGGATTGGCTATGGGATTTGGATTTGATATCGGGAACGTGCTCGGGAAAGCAGCAGAAGCAGCAGAGAATGCGAGAAAGGCTGCCGAGGACGCAGCTAAGGCCGCTGGCGGTGCTATCTCGGATGCGGCTTCATCAGCCGGTGAAACTATTGCCGGTGCCGCTTCTGTAGCTGGGGATGCAATTGTGAATGCGACGGGAGAGGCCGCGCAAGCTACAGGAAAAGTTGCCGGTGCGGTAGCTGAAGGTGTTTCGGTTGTTGGGGAGAACGTGGCATCCTCGGATGCTGGAAAAGCGGCAAAAGAAATCGCCAACACGGCTGCTCAGGGCCTTACTGCTGCTGGTTCAGCATTTGCGGAAAGCGATGCTGGAAAAGTCGCTATCGGGCTTGCCGGGGTGGCTTCGTCTACTGCATCCCAAGTTGCGCATAGCGTTGCGGGTGCGGCAGGGCAGGCGGCTTCTGCTGCTGGTGGCGCTATCGATGCGGGCATCAAAACCATCCAGGAGAACTCTTTTTCTGCTCGATTGAAAAGAGAACGCATTTCTGGGTTTCGCGACGGAATTAAACAAGGAGCTTACCTCGCTGGCGAAAAAAGATACAATTTTATATACGCGTATGTATGTACGCTTTGCTATTTCCTTAAGGTTGACGGTGAATTTTCCGAAGACGAGGAAGCTTGGTTGCGGGATGGCCTCGATTATTTAAAACTTGATGGTGGTCTACCCGAGAATGCGAAAGAAGAAATCCAGTTAATTGCCGATAACGATGACGTTTCGTTTGATGATGTAAAACAACGCTTGGATAAGGTAAGTATCGTCTCTCTTGATTCTATTGCTGAGCAGATACAGGTTGCTATCGAAGCAGATGGTAAGGTTACCGAAGAAGAAGAGCACGCAAACCGTCTTTTCGCAGACTACATTGCTGCTAGGGTTGCTTGCGTTACGGTAAATAATGAATGGGCATCAAAAGCCGTTGAGCAATCTGTTCGGGAATATGGCGAACACCTCGATCGAGTTAACCGCGAATTCAAAGAGAAGACGAAGCTCCAGGATGCCGACGCGGCTTTTCTTATTGGCGCAACCGCCGTGCAGGTAATGCGTGTGCTCGTGATAAACGCATTGACCGAAGTCGAAGTTGCAGGACAAAGCAACTCGAAGGAGACGTTTCTTCATAATGCTCAGGAAGACTTATTCAATCGGTTTGACAGTCAAGGTCACAGTTCTGGTCGCCTCTATGCTTCCAAAGAGCATATTCTGAATGCTCGAGGGGTTCCATACGATGCGACTCGCTATGAAGAAACAAATTTTAAGCTTTTTAAAGGAGCTAACCATCGATTTGCAACGTTGGGGCATGATCCTATTCTTGGGCTCATATTTGGAACGTCCAACATTATGACGAATACAATTACGTGCGTTAAAGAAATAAATGCATTTGGCATTGGTGCACGTATTCCCGTTACGCATATTGTTGAATATGATGTCTTCGGAAGGAACCCTCAGATAGATGAACCGGTTGGGACGATCGAGATGTTGATTAGCGCGGGGAGAAGGGTCGTCAGCGAGCCTGATGCCGCAGCCTGCGCGTTGATAAAACAGCTGATTCATATCGGGACGGATTTATATACGCCATGTGGAATTCAGATTCCTTTCGCAAACCTTGTCCTAGATAAAGCGCATGCGGAAAAGCTGACTTCCTACATTAGCACCGGAGATTTGCTAAAAGTTGGCGTGCAAACAGGTCTTACAGTTTTTATCAATTGGCTTGTGGCGTCACTTCATGCATGCACGTTTGCTGACAACGAAAATGAATCAGACACTGAAACAAAAATGCACCAAGTAAGGACAAAAAAGATATTGTTGATATCGAACGCAATAGCAACTTCTAGCAGCATCGTTCAATCAACGGTAACTAGCAATCCTAAATGCTTGGATATCGGTGGAGCTGCGGTGCTCGTATATCAGCTGTTTACGAGTGCGGCATTTGTTTCAAAGCTCAAGGAAGAGTACGTGAATTCAGAGCTAGGTGCGATTTATGATGATCGAGCGGCGGGTTTGCTGTAACGCTTAAAAGCGAAGCAAGTGCTAGATTTCTTCCTCACGTCCCCGCCTGAGTGAATTCACCCAGGCGGGGATTGCCGAACTACGCTTTCGCGTATTGATTCCGATTGAATTGGGCCAATAGGAAAATGGGTTCTGAGATGTAACATTTTGTCCAGCTAGAAATAAAAGCTTGATCTACCCCAACAACCACTTCCAGGCTGGCGTTACGTGAATCACGTCTTCGGGGATGTTGATGCTTGATTCTTCGTCGAGTGTAACTATGGTTGCGGCGTCCTTTTCGAAGCGTGACATGGCTTCTTGCAGCGCGGAGACTTCGCGCTGGCGCGTAGCTTTGTTTTCCATGTTTAAGGACACTTGTATCAGCTCGTAGGCAATTCCAAACGCTTCATCGCCTTCGATGAAGTCTATTTCCTTACCGGATTTCAACTTCAGCAACGCAATGGACCCCACTCGTGAAGACGCGCGGCGCCTCATTTCTAGGTACACTGCCGTCTCAAGCGCCCTGGTCAGGCCGTCGCTTGTTACGGGGGCTAGCGCGCACGGCACATGGCAATTCTTTCGGTATCGACGATGCGTCGCGCAGCAATATCCCAACCGGGAACTTCCTCAATTTCGTTGAAGAAAAGGTAGGTTCCTTGCGAGTGGTTTGATAGGTGTTTCATAACCTGTAACAGATTTTTACAGTTTCGGGCCAAAACTGTAAAAATCTGTTACAGGTCGGGTGGGCTATGGGGGTGAATCGCCTTGGTCGGTCGCACCTTGCTTGGCCTCTGAATGCGCGAAACCCGCAGGTGGGAATTCCTGACCTGCGGGTTACGCGTTTGTGCGCCTGTGTCGAACGCTGTTGTTGCTACATTACTCGAAGCGGCTCGCTTGCGGTCGCTTTCGCCAGCAACCTACTGCTCGTCGGTTATACCGGCGGCTTCCTCGAGCAGCTTGCTGTCGGTGTAGCTCAGCCAGCCGTCGGGCACTACGGCGTCGGTGTGGCACTGCGAGCAGTAGTTCACGCTGGCGCGGTGAGCCTTGTGGCACGTGGTGCACTTCTGCTCGCCATGCTGCGGCGTGTGCGGGTTGATCTTGCCCATCCACGCCGTCTTCTTCTCCAACTCGTCGCGGGTGTAGGGGTGGCAGCTCGAATTCATGCAGAACTCGTCGGAGTTCTCAAGGCCGCGTGCCTCCACCAGCTGCGTGGCCGTGCGCTCGTCAAGCGGGCTGTCGAAGTTGCCGCTGATCCACTCGGTGCCCTCGGTCATCTGCTCGTCAAGCTGCGGCACGTGGCAGTCCATGCAGGTCTTGCCCACCTGGTTGTGCACGGCGGCCAACATGCTGCCGGCGTCTTCCACCTCGTTGCCCCACTTGTCGGTGGCCGGCTGACCAGGTACGGCCTCGAACGTGGGCAGGTAGGGATCCATCGGGTCGTGGCAGATGGCGTTGCAGAAGCTGGGCTGCTCGTGCCACACCATGAAGCCGGCGCCGGCCACCACCAACACAGCCACGATGCACCCGAGCGTGATGCCTAGCCGCTTGCGCTTCTCGCACGCGCGCTTAGGTCCTTGCGATTCGCTCATCGCTTATCTCCTTTCGATACGGGCGCGCCCTTAAGCGATGCCCAGCACGTTTCGGACGGCGATGCGGCCGAACGCGCAGCATTCGCCCAGGTTGCCGCCGCCGTTGTACATGTCGCACCACACGCTGCCGAATTCGCCGGCGCTGTACAGATTCGGAATCACGTCGCCGTTAAGGTCGAGGATCTGCGCATGCTCGTTGCGGCGCGGGCCGCCGTCGGTGTTGAGCATCGTGGTCGAGCAGTGGCACGCATGGAACGGGGCGCCCTTAATCGGGGTCAGCGTCTTAGCCGGACGGAAGAACGCCGGGTCATAGCCGTCTTCGCAGTACTTGTTCCACTGCTCGACGGTCTTCACCAGCTCGGCCTTGTTGATGCCGGCCTTGTCCGCCAGCTCCTCGATGGTGTCGGCGGTGAAGCCGTAGCCTTCGCTGGACGGCTCGAAGTTCGGGGCGGTGGAGTAGGCCATCATCTTCTTGTAGCCCTCGTCGTCCAGGATGTACCACGTGGTCTTCGGCATGGGCAGGTGCGGCCATTCGCCACCGAACTGCATGTGGCCGTGGCGGCTGCCCACGTTGATGTTGAGCGGGTTCTGGTCGATGACCTCCCAGTCGTGCTCGTGGTCGGAATCCCAGTCCATGAAGAAGCGGCGGCCGTTTTCGGCAACGGTGATGCCGTACTGCTTCGGCGTGCGCATGGTCACGTCCTCGCCTTCGATGGGCGAAACGCTCGTCCACATGCCGGCGCAGCTGTTCATGTGCCACATGTCGGCGCCGATGCGAGCGCAGATGTAGTGGCCGTCGCCGGTGTTCATGCGACCGGCGATGCAGCGCGCGGTGGCGGCGGACAGATAGTCGGCGCGCATCTGCTTGTTGTTCTCGAAGCCGCCGCAGCACATGATGACGCCCTTGTTCGCCTTCACGTACACGGTCTGGCCCTCGTAGGTGTACACGCCGCCGAGGATGGCCTTGCTCTCGGGGTCCTGGATGAGCGCCGTCAGCGGGGCGTTCAGCTTGTGCGTGATGTTCGGGTCGTCGGCGATGACGGAGTTCACGAACTTGATGACGTGGTCGTACTTCTCGTCGTTGAAGAACAGCACGCCCAGGTTGTAGCCGTGCGGCAGCTCGGCATACTCGGGGTAGCACGTGTCGCCGGTGCCGGGGTGGAAGTGCTCCGTGGCCTTGAAGTAGCCTTCCTTGAAGCCGGGCAGACTTTCCAGCCACTTGCGGTTCTCGTGGATGCCCTCGGCGAACGCATCGAGCACCGCGTCGGGCGTGTTGTCCATCTCGCCGCGCAGCTCGTAGAGGTACTGGCGGAAGCCTTCGGCGTGCTCGTCGTCGGTCCACAGCACGCGGCCGGCGGAAAACGGGCTGTCGCCGTCGCCGAGCACCAGCGCGCCCTTCTCAAGCAACAGCGCCTTGGCGCCGTTGCCCTCGGTGGCCACCGTTGCCGCAGCCGCCTGGCCGGCAAGGCCGCCGCCGACGATCAGCACGTCGGTCTCTTCGTCCCAGTCGATCTCGCCGATAGATTGCGCGAAGTTGTTCTTGTTGGGTTCCTTGCCCTTTGCCGTGCATCCGCCAAGTGCTGCGGCGGCCGTGCCCGCAAGCAGGGTTGCGCCCGCTGCCTTGATGAAGCTGCGACGCGATTGCGTCAGGTTCAGATCGGCCATCGAATCCATCTTCGTCCCTTTCCGTGAATTCTTGTTCCCACGTTCGTGGCTGATGAGCACGTTACGCGGCTGCCGACCGGGCATCTTCACCCGCAGCTGGGGCTTCCCATGCGCAAAAACGGGTGAAATCGCTCCTACCCGAAGCGGGTGAGAAGGTTGTTTGCGCAGGTCAAGCGAATGCTTACCAAAGTGGTTTGCGCTTAAGCACATTTGCGAGGTTTTGGGGCGTTGTGAAAAAATATAGCGGCAAATTTTCGTATAGATAAGGAAAATAGTCACTGAATTAGGGGTTCGACCTTACTTCAGCATGCTATGATGCCGTCTAAAACAAGCAGGGAAGAGGGGAGCGGCATGGCAAAAGAGAGCGTTCAAAGCGCAAAGGCATCGCGCGCGCGAACTGTGCAAGCCGACAAGTCGAAGGCTGGCCAGAAGAAGGCGGACAGCGCTGCCGCCAAGCCGGCCGCCAAGCCGCGCCTGGCTTCTATTGGCATTTGTTGCACGCTGGCGTGGGCGTTTCTTATCAACGCTGCCGGCGGCGAAGCGCCCACCGGCCAGCTTTCGTGGCAGGTTTCCTACTTCGCGTTGGCTGTTGCTATGGTGGCGTTCGGCTTCATCGCGCGCAGCAAGCCCGCGTTCGTGGAGTCGCCGGCGGCAGGCTACGTTGCCGCGGTGGCCGGCGCTTTCGGCGCCGCCGCGCTGCTGTTCTCTAGCGTCACGCCCGCGCTTGACGCGCTTGAGTACCCCGCCACCATCGTATGCTCGTGCGTGCTGGGCTGGTTGTACCTGCAGTGGGGCGCTTTCTACACGGGCGTGAACTTGCGCATGGCTATTGGCTGCCTGTTCATTGGCAACATTGCTGCGTCGGTGCTGAAGTGCGCGGCACACTTCAGCCCCTTCCCGCTTATGTGCGCTATCACTATGGCGCTGCCCGTGGCTTCAGTGCTGTTGTGCCGCATGGCGCTCATTGACGCGCCTGCCGGCGGGCGGGCCGATGTGCGATTTGAGTCCCACAACCTACGCGGTCTGTGGAAGGTGGCGGTTGCGGCGGCGGTGCTCAGCTACGTTACCGCGTTTTTGGTGGGTACGTCGTTCGGCAACCAAAGCGCCGCGGCGGCCGACGCATTTCTGCTGGGCCGGGCGTTCGAGGTGCTTATCTCGGGCGTGGTGTTGGCGGTGGTGATTGGTGCGAACCGCGCGTTCAACTTCGCTCAGCTGTGGCGCATCGTACTGACGGTGCTGGCCCTCGATGTGCTCAGCCAGGCGCTGTTGCCGCAGATCACCGTCATTCGTTGCGTGGAAAGCAGCGCATGGGATTTGCTGGTGCTTCTCACGTGGCTGACGGTTATCGACATCGCCCGCCACGCGAAGGCTGACCGTAACGTGGTCATCGGCGTGGGCTGGGCGGTGTACGCTGCTTCATTTGCGGCGGGCTCGGTGCATTCCAGCTGGTTTTCGTCGGGCAGTTTTGGAATCGCGTTCACCACGCTGCTGATGTTTGCGCTGGCCATGGTGGGTACGTTTTTCCTGGAAGTGCGCGACCAGGATACGAAGTGGATTTTCGCCGAGCTGTCTGGCGAACGTGTGAGCGCGCCGCAAGATCACCGCAGCATCGACGAGCGCTGCGATGCCATCGGCGCCGAACGCGGCCTGACGCCGCGAGAGCTCGAGGTCATGAAGATGCTGTGCAAGGGCCGCACGAAGTCCTACATCGCAGAAACGCTGTACCTGACGGAAAACACCGTGCGCAGCCACACGAAGCACATCTACACGAAGCTCGACGTTCACAGCAAGCAAGAACTGATGGACCTGGTGGGCGCGTAATGGGGCCTTGGCAAATAAGGTGGCGCGCCCTTTGGGCGCTATCTATGAGGTGCGGAGCTTTCGCTCCGCGCTACGGGAGCGTTCGCAAACCCAAGTTCATTCGCAGGTCAACTCCGTAGCGTCTACCGAAAGGTCGACACCTCATAGAAAGCGCCGCAGGCGCGCCACCAATTTCTCAAGGCGCCCGCAAAACGCGGCGCCCGCTTCCTAAAACGCCCTCGGCGCACTTTCGCTCAACGCGGGGCGAGCG